>NZ_QQPQ01000008.1 GCF_003346715.1 Oceanispirochaeta sp. M1 | reverse complement strand
GCCTCCGGCATCGGTGGTAAAAGTACTATTTCCACTAACTGAGACTGCACCATCATCACTAATGAGTCCCCCGGATGTGATAATCAGATTTCCTGAGATTGTAAGACCGGCCTGGATAAGAAAGGCACTCGCATCATCAACGGTGATATTGGCGATAGTTCCCGCCGAGGAGAAGGTCACATTACCTGTGAAATCATTACCAACTGAGTCCATGTAAACAGATCCAGTATCTGCTACGGTGAAAGCACTGGTTGTACCCACCGTGACGACTCCCGTATCTGTGATATCGCCTGTAGCGGCACGGGCAATCAGGCTTCCTCCAATGGGAGAGAGACCGAAGGCCATCGCAAAGCCTTCATTGACTTCAACATTACCACCAGTTAGAAACAGGGTCCCAAAATTATTTGTATAAGGCGCTCCGTCATCATCAAGGGTGATATTATTAACGCCCGCATTAATCGTCGTATTGTTCGCAACTGTAACCGTACCACTGTCCGTGACAGCCCCTCCGGCAGTCAGGCTAAGAATGCCGCTGATACCGGAAGCTCCCAGATCTATGGCATTCGTATCCTGCAGGATCACATCGTTTCCACTGACCACTGATAAGGTAGTAAAATCATTATTGGCATCGTTCAGGGAAATATTATTGCCAGCTCCGAAGGTTAAGGTCGTTGCTCCCGTATCGGCTATGACCTCTCCGCTCTGGGTCAGCGCTCCGACTCCAGACAGAGTTACTGTTCCATCTGTACGGATTCCTGCTCCCGCAAAACAGGAGGTGCCAAGATCAAAACCATTCGTATCGTTATAGGTGATATTTCCGGCGGCATCTGCTCCATCCGCCGTATTACGGCTCTCAAGGTTTACCGTAGTAAATGCATTGGCTAAAGGAAGGTTTATCAGTGCTCCACCATTTAACAAGGTTTTCACATGAAGTGTTGTTCCGCTTAGTACTCCTGATTGGGTAACATTTCCTCCGGCGCTTACTGTACCAGTCGCTCCAAAACTTCCGGCAGCAAATATAAGATCATCGATATCTGCAACGATGACGCTTGAGGGGGTGCCATTAACATCGAATGTGCCAAAATCATTCCCCACATCACTAAGGTCTATGGCATTCGCCCCGGCATCCACCGTCGTGATCACACCATCTGCCAGGATCGCTCCCGAATCGATGATGTTTCCATTAGCACTCAGGCTTAAAGATCCGCCAGCCCCGATACTCGCACCAGCCACATTCATGGCGCTGTTTTCTACGACACTGACATCATCACCGGTAAGATCCAACGTTAAGAAATTAGCCGTGCTGGCATCACCAAGAGTTATATCCGGAGTTACACCGCCGGCGGTGAAGGTACCAAGACCTCCTACCGTCAAATTTCCACTATCCGTGATAGCGCCACCACAACTGACAGTCAGGTCTCCCCCAACATTACTGGCAGCAAGATCGATTCCTGATGCAACACTGATCAAATCAGCATTACCTGCTCCATTGGTGTTAAGCCCAACACTTCCAGTGTAAGTGCTCACTCCATCCAGAGTAATGGCAGAGCCTCCGGCATCGGTGGTAAAAGTACTATTTCCACTAACTGAGACTGCACCATCATCACTAATGAGTCCCCCGGATGTGATAATCAGATTTCCTGAGATTGTAAGACCGGCCTGGATAAGAAAGGCACTCGCATCATCAACGGTGATATTGGCGATAGTTCCCGCCGAGGAGAAGGTCACATTACCTGTGAAATCATTACCAACTGAGTCCATGTAAACAGATCCAGTATCTGCTACGGTGAAAGCACTGGTTGTACCCACCGTGACGACTCCCGTATCTGTGATATCGCCTGTAGCGGCACGGGCAATCAGGCTTCCTCCAATGGGAGAGAGACCGAAGGCCATCGCAAAGCCTTCATTGACTTCAACATTACCACCAGTTAGAAACAGGGTCCCAAAATTATTTGTATAAGGCGCTCCGTCATCATCAAGGGTGATATTATTAACGCCCGCATTAATCGTCGTATTGTTCGCAACTGTAACCGTACCACTGTCCGTGACAGCCCCTCCGGCAGTCAGGCTAAGAATGCCGCTGATACCGGAAGCTCCCAGATCTATGGCATTCGTATCCTGCAGGATCACATCGTTTCCACTGACCACTGATAAGGTAGTAAAATCATTATTGGCATCGTTCAGGGAAATATTATTGCCAGCTCCGAAGGTTAAGGTCGTTGCTCCCGTATCGGCTATGACCTCTCCGCTCTGGGTCAGCGCTCCGACTCCAGACAGAGTTACTGTTCCATCTGTACGGATTCCTGCTCCCGCAAAACAGGAGGTGCCAAGATCAAAACCATTCGTATCGTTATAGGTGATATTTCCGGCGGCATCTGCTCCATCCGCCGTATTACGGCTCTCAAGGTTTACCGTAGTAAATGCATTGGCTAAAGGAAGGTTTATCAGTGCTCCACCATTTAACAAGGTTTTCACATGAAGTGTTGTTCCGCTTAGTACTCCTGATTGGGTAACATTTCCTCCGGCGCTTACTGTTAGATCTCCAGTTAAACTAGTTGCTGGTAAATCAAGAGCTCCACCACTATCTAATGTCAAATCTAAAAGAGTTAATGAGCTTCCTATTGACTGACTAAGAGTCAGCAATCCACTTCCTGAATCCAATGAAAGGCTTCTTCCTGCAATATCTCCATCGATAATGCTGTCAATATCAATATTTCCACTAACACTAGAAATGCTAACATCAGCAGTTAATTCAAGAGTATCTCCATCATTCCCTGCTCCAAGAGTAATATTTCCACCATTTGAACTGAATCCTGCGGCGAGAACTGAAGAACCATCGACAGCTAAATAACCATTCCCGATTGAAAAAGCTCCAGCACCACTAACTAATAAATCACCATTTACATCTAGGTTATAGTTACCCATTGTGATACTGGCACCATTAGCTATTGTTAAGTTTTGTACAATATGACTTGAGGTAGAAATGTTTAAATCGGGATAAGGAGCTCCAATTGCTGGAATAGTAACGTTATCACCTGGATTCGGAACCCCATTTGGATTCCAGTTAAACCCGGCAGTCCAATCTCCGTCTCCATTTCCTGCATCCCATACTACATCAGCAGAAAACATTGGTGATGATATCAATATGAGAATTAACAATGCTAAAGATATTTTTACCCTAAAATTTAAATGCATATATCACCTTTTTGAATATTAAGGAGTGAATATAACCCACTGAAGAATGACTTTAATACCTTCTTAAATATATCACTTATATAACAAGCTTTCATTATTATTCTTATGAAGGCAATAAAAAGAGTTAGATTCTACGGGCTATTGCCCGTAGAATTATTATATATTAATTTAATGGGAAAGGATTTCAGTCATTTACAAAAATTGAAGTAGCATATGTATGAAATGAAGCTCCATCAGAAAGAGTTTTTAGTACATTATTCTTCCAGTAACATGATTTTATATAAGGATCACTATCAGAATAATAACCAGCAATATAAATATCAGATTCTGAGACAAATATTGAGTTTGCTACAGAATCATCTTCTGACGCTGTTTCGTCATAGAGGACAATAGCATCCCCGCCATTCAACCAATAGCACGAAATAAAATATGCTCCATTTTTATATGATCCGGCTACATATATATCTGAACCATTAACAAATATAGAATTTCCTATAGAGATAGAACTATTATGCAGAATTATTCTTGAACTATTAGCCCAATAACATGCGCTCTTACCTCCATCATCAGACCATCCAGAGGTGTAAACAGTATTATTTTGCACTGTAATTGATTCAGCTCTACCCCAATCTGTAGGACTAAGATCTGTTCTAGCTGTATTTTTCCAATAACAGGCTTTTTCAATATCACTACCATCAACATAATATCCTGCAGCATATATATCTGTACCATCATAATAAATTGAGTTAATTTCAGATTTTTTTCCAGCTACAGGAGAAAAAGAAATGGGATCATCACTATTTACCCAATAACAGGCGACTCTAACACCATCCCCTTCCTCATAAAACCCAGAAACATAAATATCACTACCTGATACATATATATCATAAGCTTCGGCATGATAACCGGCTGTAGTCTCATTGAAAAAGTCTATAGGAAGTCCTCCATTCAACCAGTAACAGGCAACTTTATTACCATCTCCATTCGTATAAAAACCTGCAACATAGATATCTCCACCCGAAACAAAAATCGAATTAACACGGGAGTTTTCCGTATCATACAAATCAGTCTGATTGCTTATATCATTGATCCAGTAACTTGAAACATCGAATGGAGAACCGGCATAATACCCAGCCACATACACAGCAGTCTCACCCGGTTCAGCAGTCCACTGAGTAATATTATAAGTAACAGTCAAAGGCTGATCCTCAGTACTCCCGTCCATATCATCAACAGTCCAGAATCTGAGAGTTCCACTGAGATCAGTTCTCCTGTACACTATAATAACACCTGTTTCCTCATTAAAAGACATATCATCAGGCAACGGAGTCTCCGGATCGATTACTACGGTGACATTGTCTCCATCTTCATCATAGAGATAAGCCCCATCCGGGTTCTCACTGCATACTAAATGAAATGAAATAATATCCTCACCAGAAGTGGCATCAATTGATGTAGGAGAAACAAGAGGATTCGGATCATGATTCTCAATATCTGAATTATTCTTACACGCAAAACTCAGCATCAAAGTGAAAATTGAAATTAAATAGATTGATTTTTTCATTTTAACTACCACCCTTTTTTGAAGGGGGGTCAAGGCTCAAAATGACTGCGGGGCACATATGTAGGTAAGGTCTTAGACTCCCGATATGTATTTTATAATTCTACATCAAAAAAGAAAAAAATCCAGTAATCATTACAATTAACACAGGTCTTTTATTGTCAATTGATCTCAGAACTTGATTCATCCTGTTCCACGGTCTACAATCCGCTCATGAATTTCACAATTAACCCAGAAAAGTGTACATCCTGCGGGATCTGTATAGCAGAATGCCCTTCCAAGACAATAAAGAAAGAGACCGAATCTGCAAGAATAATCAGTGACGGATGCATCGAGTGCAGCCACTGTGGAATGGTCTGCCCTGTTAATGCGGTCAGAGTGGATGGCAATGAGCTTCCTCCTTACCCCGAATCTATGGAGAACCTCACAAGTGAGGAGATGACCGATCACCTGATTAAAAGTAAGAGATCTGTCCGTAAATATAAGACTGCTCCCATTAATAAAGAGGATCTTCAGGCAATTATCCTTGCCGGAGAGACAACAGCTACGGCATCCAACACACAGCACTGTGATGCCCTTGTTTTCCAGGGAGGTGAAGTAGCTGCTCTGGCATCTTCCATTGCAGGTATTCTAACAAAATTCACAAGGATCGGACTGAATCCTGTGGGACGTTTTTTTCTTAAGTTAGCTGGCCTGAAGCGCTATGCTGATAAAGAAGTAGTCACAGGATTTCATCATCTATTAAAGAAGACTCAGGAAGGAAAGGCAGATCCGCTGTTCTACCAGGCTCCTGCGGTTGTAATCCTGACCTATCCTAAGAAGGGAAAAAGATTTGGAATCACCGACTGCGGCATTGCCGGAGAGACCATGATGCTGACGGCTCACAGCCGGAATATCGGTTCCTGTATGATCGGTTTTGCACAGGTGGCCCTATTCAGTAAAAAACAGAGAGTCAAGCTGGGAATACCGGCAGACAGGCAGATCGGTTTAATATTCACACTGGGATATTCAGATAGACAGTACTATAGATACCCTGTTAGAAAAAACTGGTCCCATCTTATCTAATAAAAACTATCTGCGTGATTATGACTCTGCAGTTGAAATACCTTCACTGTGGAGTCTTTTATTCAGCCAGTCCATCAGACCGGGCATGATCCCGGGAAAGCGGGTGTTGTTCAGGGGAAACTCATCCACAAAGTCCAGTTCTTCAATCTCGAATTCCGCTGGTAGGGGATCAAAGGCTGTAATATCCGCCTTGTATATGCTTCCCCAGCTGATCCGGTCACCATGATCCACTGAATACTGGGCTATTCTGGAAAGATTGTAGTCTTTGGCTCCGGTCTCTTCATAGAGCTCTCGATGGGCGGCTTCATCCATGGTTTCACCGGCTTCTCTGTGTCCTCCGGGAAAACACCAGTCAGTCCGGCCTCTCAGGCGGACAATGACCCATTTTTCTTTGCTGCGGGCGGCAACAACCATGTATTCAAGTAGAGAGTCCTCTATAGTTCCGTCTGGAACAATTCTATCAATGTTTAAAACTGGCATGCTGTCATTCTACTCCGGGGATATAGTGATGAAAAGCAAAACATGAGAATTTCCAATAATAAGGAAAACTTATTTCTGAACCTGACCGGGGTTGATCCCGAAGTGCTTTTTAAATGTTTTTGAAAAATGAAACCTATCTGTATAACCCAATACTTCTGAAAGCTCTTTTATACTGATGTTGCTATATGTTATTTTATGCCTGGCTACTTCCATTTTGATTGTTCTGATAAAAAGGTTTGGGCTCATGCCTGTATATTTTTTAAATTCCTTAAAGAAAGTACTTCGGCCCATCAGAACATGAGAAGCCAGTTCATCTGACTGAATATTTCTGTTCAAATTAAGATGGATATATATAATGGCTTTTTCAAGATCATCATCCAGTTCAACAGAAAGTTGTTCGATTTCTTCAAGATTTGACAGGACCTTCCCTGTTAATTCAACAATTTGAAAAAAGCCTTTTGAGGAGTAAAACAGAGGAGGACCATCCAATTCCTGAATGATCTTGCAGATTCTTTTTTTTACATCACCTGTCATCGGAAAGGGCTGAGGCCCGACAGAAGGACTGATTTTATAATCCTGAAGAGTAAAATGATAATAGAACTGCCAGGGATTTGCTGACTTTTTACCTTTGAAACTGACCAGAGGAGGAATCAGATAGTAATAATCAGGGAGTAACTCAATAGTTGAGTTTTTATATTCAATATAGGCACCAGGGCTATTATTCCAATAAAAACGCCAATAATTCCCCATATACAGAATGTTGTTCCAGTTTTCATTCAGAGGCTGATAAAGGCTCTCCAAAATGTTTATTTGCCCTGCCATATTGGACGATTATACATATAATTTCCTTTTTAAAACATACTATTCAGGCATATCTGAGAACATAATAAATCAGGAGAAAATATGATTGAAAAGAATAGAGCAGAATACCTGCAAAAAGTAAAAGATGTAATCCAGAAAGGTAAATATAAAGACAACTGGGAGTCGTTAAGTTTTTACCCCTTACCTCAATGGTATGAGAAAGCCAAATTCGGAATTTTTATTCATTGGGGAGTCTACAGTGTTCCTGCATTCGGAAATGAGTGGTATGCAAGGAATATGTATTTAGAAGGATCTAAAGAATATAAACACCATATTGAGACTTACGGTCCTCATAAGGATTTCAAATACGAGGATTTCATCCCCCTCTTCAAAGGAGAAAAGTTTTGTGCAAAAACCTGGGTGGAATTATTTAAAAAAGCAGGTGCCAAATTTGTAATGCCTGTAGCAGAACATCACGATGGTTTTCAAATGTATGACAGTGATCTCTCCGTTTGGAATTCAGTACAGAAAGGTCCTAAACGGGATATCCTTGGCGAACTGAAGAATGAGATAGAAAAGGAGGGAATGGTATTTACAGCATCCAGTCACAGGGCAGAAAATTTCTGGTTCTTCGGTGGGAGCAGAAGCTTTGATTCAGGAATACAGAGTATGGAATTCCAGGAGCCCTATGGATTTGCTATGCCATTATTCACAAAGGGCGATGCTGATATGGACGAAGGAACTCATGATATCTACTCGACTCCTGCCTCAAAGGAACATCTGGAAGACTGGCTGGCACGGAGCTGTGAACTGGTTGATAAATATGAGCCGAAGGCCGTCTGGTTTGACTGGTGGATTCAAAACAAATCATTTAAACCCTATCTGAAAAAATTTGCTGCATACTATTACAATCGCTCTATCGAATGGGGCCATGAAGTTGCTATAAATTACAAGGATGATGCTTTTGCCTACAATACAGCAGTTTTCGATATTGAAAGGGGTCAGCTCAGTTCTATACGTCCTCAGTTCTGGCAAAATGATACAGCAATTGCCAAGAATTCATGGGGTTATACTGAAAATAATGATTTCAAAAATCCTGTAGATATAGTCAGTGACCTTATTGATGTTGTCAGTAAGAACGGTAGTCTACTTCTTAATGTGGGTCCCAAGGCCGACGGCAGCATCGGTGATGAAGACAGAGAGATTCTGGAACGAATCGGAGACTGGCTGAAAATTAACGGAGAATCCATTTATGATACAAAATACTGGGTCAGATTTGGTGAAGGCCCAACAGAGGTACCTGAAGGATCATTTACAGATGTCAACAGAGAACCTTTTACAAGCAAGGATATCCGATTTACCTATAAGGCTCCCTATATATATGCCAATGTACTGAGCTGGCCTGAAAATAATACTGTTCAGATTAAATCTCTTAAAAAGAGAAGTTCCTGTTTCAGCGGCCATATAGAAGAGATTGAGATTCTCGGATTCAACAATCAACTCAACTATACTCAGGACAAGGCAGGTCTTTCTATCAAGATCGAAGGAAATATACAGACTCAATACCCGGTCTGCTTCAAAATAAAAATTGACTGATTTTTATACTTCCTGTTTTCACAATAAGGAGTCAGATTGATAGATCCAGAAGATCTACCAACTGACTCCAGTCTCCCTCATTCTCCACGGGTTGAGGCATACCGGCTGTGCTTCGCCCATTTTTAATGAGATCAGTACAGAACTGTTTGATACTCAACAAAAGTTCTGGATGTTCTTTGTAAATATTCTCCGACTCAAAAGGATCTTTTTCCATATCATACAACTGAACAATATCACCATCCTCTGAGCAGGCTGTTTCATTTCCACCGGAGCCTGAATGAAGGAGCAATTTCCATTTTCCCATTCTGACTGCCCAGTATCCCCGACTTGAGTGATGAATACCGAAATCTCTGAGACTTTGCCCTTGATCTTCAAGTAGAATAGGGAGCATTGAATAACTATCCTCACAGAAATCAGGGCTGATTTTTATTTTTACAAGATCACAAATTGTCGCAGCGATATCGACCAGTTCAACATATTGACCAGTATGCCTGCCTGCCTTAACAGCAGACGGCCATGAGATTATATAAGGAACTCTGTGTCCACCTTCCCAATTATCCCTCTTATAGCCCCGGAATTTCCAGGTACTGCTATGGCTGTAATTCTCTTTATACTGATGGGTAAAAAGTTCGGGACCATTATCACTTGTAAAAATAATGAGTGTATTATCCTCGATCCCGGCCTTTTTCACAGTGTCTGAAATCTGTCCCAGGTAATCATCAATTTCCATGATAAAATCACCATACAGACCACAGCCGCTTTTTCCGATCCATTCCTTTTTGGGAACAATAGGAGTATGAGGCCCATTAATCGGCAAGTATAAAAAGAATGGTTTATCCGTCTTTGAACACTCTGTAATGTAGTTCTTCGACTTATTGATTATTGTCGGTAGGACAGATTCATGGGTCCAATCAGAAACACCTACACCTGTCCTGAAGCATCGTTCACCATACTCACCGGAAATAATAATATCTGGGATGTCAACAACTCGATTATTTTCAAGCCAGGTATAAGGAGGCATGTCCAGAGATGCAGAAAGTCCATAGTAATAGTCAAATCCAGCATCAAGAGGCCCATTTTTGATATCCTTCAGATAATCGATCCGATACTGTACATCATCCTCCATTTCATCAGATAAATATTGCATAGGGAGACTGCCCTCACTGACGGACCAATCCATTCCAATGTGCCATTTTCCGATACATGCAGTTGAATATCCCTGTTTTTTAAGCTCACTCGCCAGGGTCTTTCGTCCATCCCTTATCAGCCCAGGACTGAAACCGCCATTGACATCTTCTTTCAGTTCCTTTGTCCTCCAGCAGTATCGTCCGGTCAGTATGGAATACCTGGAGGGAGTACAGACAGCAGATCCTGAATGAGCATCTGTAAAAACTAAACCCGAAGATCCGAGTTTATCAATATTTGGAGTTTCAATCTTTGATTCAGGGTTGAGTAAACTAACATCCCCCCAGCCTAAATCATCACATAGAAAATAAATAACATTCGGTTTCTTTTCCATTTAATCCTCCAATGTTTAGAGAATAGCCAGTAGATGATTTGACAGCAATATATAAAACAATCCGAAAAATGTATAAAAGTGAACAGATGATCCAAGAATTATTTCCGGTATATTCTGCAATTGAGAATTGAGCATTTTTTTTATATAATCAGGAATGAATATTATTTTTGCCACCATGAGTGAAACACCTTACAATAATTCAATTCATCAACATGATTATTTTGAATTTCATTATATAACCGGTGGTGAAGGAATATACCTGTTCAACAATGAGAAAAAAATGATTCAAAAGGGGGACTTTGTTTATTTCCCTTCTAATGAAGCCCATTTTCTATCCCCTCTCCAAAAGGGTGAAATACTGCAGCAGATATATATCTTAATTGATATTACAGATAAACCACTTTTATATTATCTGAATGATACAAAATACAGTGGTCAGAAATTTATTCCAGGTAGTCAATGTTCCTGTCTTATTGAAAAGATGATCAATTGGTTCTCATATAGAGAGTTAGAACTGCTGACTTTAAAATATGAATTCAAGTCACAAATCCTCAAACTAATATTAGAAAATGATTTAAAAGCAAGAAGCAAAGAAGACGTAATGATCGAAAGATGTATTCAGATGATGCTTGATAATATTCACTCAACCCTTAAGCTAGTAGACCTGAGCAGTTTGATTAATACATCTGAATCTTATCTTATAAAACTGTTTAACAATTCAGTAAAAAGTACTCCACATAAGTATTTTCTCAAACTGAAGATAAAACAGAGCCTTCTCATTATAAATCAAAATGATAAATCAATAGAGCAGATCGCAGAAATCTTCGGATTTACCGATAGATATCACTATGGCCGGGTCTTCAAAAAAGTAATGGGAACTACCATTAAAACGTATAGAAAAAATACAGTAATGATCTACAATGATTTGGAAAACTGAGAGGGGGGGATTCCACTCAATTTTTTAAAGACGCGTCTGAAAGTCTGAGGGTTGGTAAAACCTGTCATCCTGGCAACATCATTAATCTTATACCCTTGTTCAAGCAGTTCTGTTCCCTTACTGATCCTCAGAGATTCAAGATAGGAAGCAAATGTTTTTCCAAAAAGATGCTTGAATGTATTGTAAAAAATATTTTCAGACAGATCTGTGTATTCTGCCAACTGATGGATAGTTAAAGTGGAATCCGAAAAATTTATCATCAAAAAACCGCTAATTTCATCTTTCAGCTCCTGATCAATGACAGTTCTCTGCTTTAAGACGATGTAGGATTTATCTATAAGGAGAGCCTTGAGCTTTTGAAATACTGTATGAATAGGTTCTGAATCATCAATGAAATCATCAATATCCTGTGACAACCTCAACAAGGTTCCTGTGAGGTTTCTAATTAACTGACGTTGAATATAGATACTGACACCGGGATCCTTGAACACCGAAATTTCAATATCATCTAATAGCAACCTGGCTCGCTCAGTATTACCGGCTCTGATATAAGTAAGAAGCTTAACTTCACACTCTATGGAGAATGAATAAGCAGGAATCTTATGTACTTTATTCTCATTTGTTATAAAACCTGATTCATCAGAGTAGGCCTGCAGAAGCATCTTTTCTGCATTTGAAAAGGCAATATGTATTCCTTCAGCACTTTCTCCCAGCCCCCCCCAGAACAGAGCAACAGACTTTGACTCGCTTTCTTTCAAATAATTGTTAAAAGATGTTTCAAGTAAAGAGAGGACATTCACTGTATGCAAAGTGCTTATCAGACAGCACAAGCCGCCTTCCTCCAGAGGATAGGTAATAATTTCAAGCTTCACTATTGTATTAAAAACTCTGGTCAGTTCTGTTACTATTTTTTTTTGAAAACTATATATGTTCCCTGCCCTGGACTTTAGTGAAGTCTCTTTGATAATGAATACAGCAACAGGGAACATGTCCTCTGTGAGGCCGACAATATCTGTTAGAACAATGGACTCCTCGGAATCCATGAAGTCACCATGAATTATGTTACCGATATAACTCTGTCGTAGAAATCCTTCCTGCTGTGAGAGCCGTTCCTTCATGGAAAAACTTTCCTGCAGCATATTATCAACATGTGTATTAATAACTTCATATCCGTTTCCGACTTCCGTCTTGCTGCCCTCTTCCTCTTTAACAAGTTTTCTCAGAAGAGTAAGGAGAGGTCTAGAATTCCATTTGATAAGAAGGACTGATAAAATGATTGTGACAAAGATACTCAGTAGAGTGATTAGAACTTCATATTTCCTGATTTCATATACAGGTTTGATAATATGAGAATAAGGAACGAGAGACTGTATTTCCCAATCTCCCCACAGAGACCGGACTCTGTTTACAACCATTTTTTCCTGTTCCAGACCAACCTTTTCATCTGGATATGAAAAAACGACACTCCCTTCACTTATGATTTCTATCATACCGGACTTACCAATATCAAAGAGTGATAAAACTCTGGAGAAGGCGTCTTCGTTCAGCCGAATCACGATCAAAGCCTGGGGATGAAGTACATCGAGAGGAAAGGAACTGACGAACCACAAACCTGTGGATGTCGAAAAGACCTTATTGCGATGTATTGAATCCCAGAGAAGTCTGTGGCCTTCGCCCTTTTCTGCATCTGGGAAAATATTCTGATAATAACAGCTGAAGATGTCGACATATGAGCCCGAAGCACTGAGGATAAGTCCACTCTTCCTGTATACAATTTCTATTGAAGATATAAACTCGCTGGTAAGTTCATACCTGGGTAGATTGCTCTGCACATCGTATATTTTATAATAACCCGTATCCCCATCATTGGATGAATCAAACCTTAAGAGCCTATTAATTCCTGGGTGTAGGATAAGAGAATTCGATATTTTTTCCTGTTCATGAAGAACACTGTCTATCTGATCACGAATATGAGCAAGTAATCTCTCATTGGCTGTCTCAGCCATTGATATAGAATGTTTTACGGAAATCTTCATCATTGAGAAAACTGAGGTCATACCTGGAACAGCAATGAGAATAATTGAGATCAGTAAAGGATAAAAGAGAAAAATTCTTTTTCGACTCTTCATTACCTGAGAGATCTCCTGGATAAATGAAGATAAAACACTTTATTTTCACTCATGACAATGATGGTATTCTATCTTCATTTTTGATATATCACCAGCAAGTTTTAATAGACAGACTGATCTGCTCAATGAAAATATAAAAAGCAATTATTAAAACACACTGTAATTGAAGAAGGCAGCATTTAAGTGCTGCCCCCAAAATGTATTTTATTAAAACTGTCTATTATAGGCGGTCTGCATTACTTCCAGATAACTACCCAGACCTATATTCTCAAGATCAGAGATATACTTATCCCAGTTCTTTTCAATATCATCCTCACCCATAATGAATTTAGTC
The DNA here is from genome assembly GCF_003346715.1 of Oceanispirochaeta sp. M1. Classification (NCBI taxonomy): domain Bacteria; kingdom Pseudomonadati; phylum Spirochaetota; class Spirochaetia; order Spirochaetales; family Spirochaetaceae; genus Oceanispirochaeta; species Oceanispirochaeta sp. M1. Next base: position 181,143 of record NZ_QQPQ01000008.1, on the reverse strand, counting down.
TTCGATGATTCAATATAATTCTGCAATTCAACCTTTATAGTACTCAATTGATCAGCTTCCTCTGTAGTCAGCTTGAGTGGGGGAGCAATTCTTACTTCAGGATTTATATAGGGAGAATATAAATCTTTTGTAGTATCGTACAGAAACTCCTCATAACCGTACTCATTAGGATCTTTTACTTTTCCCAGTCTAAAATCTCGGGAATAGAAAGTACCGTTAAGCCAGTTGAAATTTCTTGGTTCTATTGACTGCTTAACCAGAGATTTGTAAATAGCAGGCTTGCCGTTTATACCAACTTCATCTGGTTCAGCCCATCTGAAATGAACACCTTCCACACCACCACGTTCACTTTCCCTAATTGCCGCATCAACAGTGTAAAATGAATCAATCCATCTCATGGCAACTTCAGGATCTTCACATTTATCAGTGATTAGAAACTGACCTGTCCTATAAGCATTATAGGGAAAATAGGCAGTCTGTCTTGTTCCGTCGGGTCCTTTCAAGGGAGGCAGTGCAACATATTGACCGTATCTTTCAGGATCCGCAGTTGCATTAAAAAGCATCTGATTATGCCCTGCCTGAAAGGCTCCAACGAGAATATCAGGGTAGTTTGCCAGCTGACGAAGCTGATCATGCTTTTGAGTAAAAGATGGAGCATAAATCAGGTCTTCATCAAAAAGTCTTGCCAGATATTTCAGACCCTCTTTATACTCAGCAGTGTTAACAATGGAGGAAATCTCACCATTACTCTCCAGCAGTCTGATCCTGTCACCATTGTCCTGAATAAAGGGACTCATAAGAAATGAATCAAGGGTTTCATACCATCCTTCTCTTTCTCGAGCTCCAGCAAGAGGAATCTCATCTGCGGTATCACCATTACCATTCATATCCATATCTTTGAAAGCTGTAAGCATCTCATAGAAATCTTCTGTGGTTTCAGGCATATCCAGACCAGCTTTATCTATCCAGGTTTTATTTACCCACATTTTTATCGGCATACTACAGTGATAGCAGTCGTTGACTCTAGGAAGGCTGTAAATATTTCCATCCAGATGTGTAATGCTACCAAGTAGTTTAGGGTTTTCTTCAAGGATTTTATTAAAATTAGGAGCATGATCTCTGATCAGATCATTAAGTGGTATAAAGATTTCCTCTTCAATACCAAATCGTGCCTCCATGGCCGGATTGATATCTAAATAGGATCTCATAAATATGTCTGGATAATCGCCACTGGCCAGCAATAAGGTAATTTTCTCTTTTACAGCATCCACTGGACCTGTTTCAAAAATGATATGAACATTGGTTTTTTCCTCAAGCCATGTAGTAAAATCATTTGTTGCAAAGTCTATTACGGCATCTTCAGCCGGTGTAAACACCGTCAGTTCCACCTTTTCTGTAACAACTGGATAAGTCCCGTTAGGGGTCAGTTCATAGGGAACTGAATTCTCTCCACTATCCTGTTGCCCTCCGGCAAATAATGTCACTGACAACAGACTCAGCATTATTAATACTGATACCTTTCTCTTCATATAAAACTCCTTTTGAATATATTTCATCTGTACAGTGACTTAAAGTCATTATACAGATATCAACCTTTTAGAGATCCGATCATTATTCCTTTGATAAAATATTTCTGAACAAAGGGATATATACATAGAACCGGGACGCTTGCTACTACGATTGTTGAATACTTTAGAAGATCAACCAGCCCCTGCTTCCGGATCAGTTCCTCAGCATCTGTGATCATCATTGGATCGATATTATTTGTAACCAGAATACTTCTCAGAACCAATTGAAGAGGAAAAAGTGAGCGGGTCTTAAGAAAAATGAGAGCTTCAAAGTATCTATTCCAGTGAGAGACACCATAGTAAAGGGCTATGACAGCGATTATGGGTCCTGATAATGGAATAACAATCTTAAGGAAAAACTGAATATCATTACTGCCGTCCAGCATAGCTGCTTCATACATTTCATCAGGAATGGACATCTGCATATAGGTCCTGGTTATAATCAAGTTCCAGACCGACAAAGCTGTAGGTAGAATCAGTGCTGCACGTGTATCAAGAAGACCAACGGACTTTACTACAAGGTACAGAGGAATGAGTCCTCCGGAAAAGAGCATTGTAAAGACAAATAAAGCACTGAAATATCTTCTGGCTGTGAATTCTTTTCTGCTCAGGGGATAGGCTGCTAAAAGCGTAAAGATGATATTCACAGCTGTACCGATAAACATGTAAAAAAAAGAATTACTGAACCCTGATAATATATGCCGATTTCTAAATACCGCCGCATAACCTGCCAGAGTCGGCTCTACCGGGAAAAGCCAGACCTTACCGGAGATAACAGCCTCTGGACTTGAAAAAGAGGCACTCAGAATATAGAGAAGAGGCCACAATACAACAATTGTACTGGCCAGAAGGATTACAGAAAAGACAACCTGTATGAGCTTGTCTAAGGTTATTTTATTTGAAACTGAAGTGCCTACCATAGACTGGTTTCTCCTGCTTTCTGTGCAATTTTGTTAAATGAGTAGATCAAGATAAGATTCACGATGGAATTAAAGAAACCTATGGCTGTAGAAAGGCCGAAATTAGCATTGACCAGACCGGTCTTATACACATATGTGGCAATAATCTCACTTTTAGAGAGATTGACAGGATTTTGCATCAGAAATACTTTTTCAAATCCAATACTCATCATATGCCCCATGCTCATGAGCAGAAGGATAATAATCGTCGGGCGTATTGAAGGAATGTCGATATACCAGATTTTATGAAGAGTGTTTCCTCCATCAATTTTACAGGCTTCATGCATTTCCGGACTCACTCCGGACAGAGCAGCAACATAAATGATGGATGAATATCCTGTAAACTGCCAGACTCCAGACCAGACATAAAGTGATTTGAACATATTGGCACTACCAAGAAAGTCAGTGGAATCTCCACCTAATTTCATTATGACTCTATTAACAATTCCTAGCCGGGGATCCAGAACCTGAATAAGAATACCGACCATAACCACCGTTGATATAAAATAAGGAGCATAAGTGACCATTTGAGAAAAGCCCTTCAGTCGTCTGTTCCTCTGTTCATTAATCATGATTGCCAGAATGATCGGAAAGGGGAAACCGGCAATTATTGAATATGCACTGAGACTCAGGGTATTCCAGATGACACGAAAACATGATGGAGATGCAAAGAACTGCCGGAAATATCTAAATCCAACCCATTCACTGCCCCAGATTCCTTTACTTAGGCTGTATCTTTTAAAAGCCAACTGCAGTCCTGTCAAAGGTATATAATGAAAAATAACAAGATACAAAACGGGAAGCAGAATAATCAGATAAAACTGCCATTGCCGTTTTATTTTTCTCTTTAATGTTGCACTCACAAAAATGAACTCCAGAAGTATAATTTATAAAATGTCTTTTATTAGAAAACTTAAGATCAGTTAAATATGGAAATATCTGGTTGAATAGAGGGCAATTATTTTCAATGAATCAGAATTTATAATTAACTGTTCAGTTGGAGAATCATACTTAGGGCAACTTTTTCTCAAGGGGCGATTATTTTTATAAACTGCAACAAGAGACTGTCAGAAGTCAATTTGCAGGGTTTTATTTTCGATTGATCTATATTGAATAACAATTATTTAAGAACTGCAGTTTCTGTAATAGAAATGTATCCTATGAAAAAGAATCAAAATTTTAATATACAGCACTGTTCCCCGCCCATTATTGATCACTTGAGCTTCAGCAAAAGTTCACCAAGGCTGTAAATTTGCCTTGGTAGCATTAGACGAAATCCCGGCGCTCTGATATTATCTTTGCCTATGAGCAAATACCCTTTTAAAGACATAGAAGCCAGATGGCAGAAATACTGGAAAGAGAACAAAACATTCAAGGTCTCCGAAGACCCCTCTTTCCCCAAAGAGAAGAGAGCCTACGTCCTGGACATGTTCCCCTACCCCTCGGGTGCGGGACTCCATGTAGGACACCCCGAAGGCTATACAGCAACCGATATTTACTGCCGCTACCTGCGGATGAACGGATACAATGTACTCCACCCCATGGGATTCGACTCCTTCGGTCTCCCTGCGGAAAACTATGCAATCAAGACAGGAACACACCCCAAGATCACAACCAAGACCAATATTGATAACTTTTTGACACAGATCAAGGCCCTGGGTTTCAGCTACGACTGGGACCGCCAGATTTCAACACATACTTCAGAATACTACCACTGGACTCAGTGGATTTTCCTCAAGCTGTACAAGGCGGGTCTGGCTTATGAGTCGGAAAAGCCTATCAACTGGTGTCCCGACTGTAAGACAGGCCTCGCCAACGAAGAAGTTCTGGATGGAAGATGTGATCGCTGTGGTCACCAGGTAGAAAGAAAGAATCTGCGTCAGTGGGTCTTTAAGATTACAGAGTATGCCGACAAACTTTTAGAAGATTTGGATACCCTGGACTGGCCTGACTCCGTTAAGGCCATGCAGAAAAACTGGATTGGACGCTCAGAGGGTGCCAATGTAGTGTTCAAGACCGAAACAGATGATGAGATCGAGGTTTATACAACACGTCCCGATACACTTTTCGGTGCCACCTATATGGTTCTATCTCCCGAGCACAGCCTTGTTGAAAAACTGACGACTCCTGAGAACAAAACCGCTGTTGAAGAGTATGTCAGGCAGGCCAACCTCAAGAGCGATCTGGAGAGAACAGAACTGTCCAAGGATAAGACCGGAGTGTTTTCCGGTTCCTATGCCATCAACCCCTTAAGCGGTGAAAAAATCCCCGTGTGGGTTGCCGACTATGTTCTCATATCCTACGGTTCGGGTGCCATCATGGCCGTTCCCGCCCACGATGAACGTGACTGGGAATTTGCAAAGAAATTTGAACTGCCTATCATCGAAGTCCTCTCCGGCGGCGATGTGCAGGAAGCTGCCTTTACCGGTGACGGTCCCCATGTAAACTCCGGATTCCTGGACGGCATGGGCAAGATTGATGCCATCAGCAAGGTTATTGCCTGGCTGGAAGAGAAGAAGATCGGAACAGGTGCTGTCAACTACAAACTCCGGGACTGGATTTTCAGCCGTCAGAGATACTGGGGAGAGCCGATTCCCCTGGTTCACTGTGAAAAGTGCGGAACCGTTCCCGTTCCCGAGGATCAGCTTCCTCTGGAACTGCCTTCCACCAACGACTTTCACCCGTCTGGAACTGGAGAGTCTCCTCTTGCAAACATCACCGACTGGGTTAACTGTGAGTGCCCCGTATGCGGTGGTCCCGGTAAGAGAGAGACAAACACCATGCCCCAGTGGGCAGGAAGCTGCTGGTACTACCTCCGTTATATCGACCCTAAAAACAGCTCTGCCCTTGTGGGCAAAGAAGCCGAAAACTACTGGATGCCCGTAGACCTTTATGTAGGCGGTGCGGAGCACGCGGTTCTCCACCTGCTCTATTCCCGGTTCTGGCATAAGGTCCTCTTTGATCTTGGAATTGTACAGACAAAAGAGCCCTTCCAGAGACTGATAAACCAGGGAATGATCACATCATTCGCCTACCAGAGAAGCGATAAGTCCCTTGTGGCCACAGACCTTGTGGAAGAAAAGGGTGAAAAGTACTATGAAATCTCCACAGGGGAAGAACTCAGCCGGGTCATCGCCAAGATGTCCAAGAGTCTGAAAAACGTTATCAACCCCGATGATATTATCCGCGATTTCGGTGCGGACTCCATGAGAATGTATGAAATGTTCATGGGTCCCCTGCAGGTTTCAAAACCCTGGCAGACAAATGGTCTTGCGGGTGTTAACAGGTTTCTCAACAGAGTCTGGGATATCGCCGAGCGTGAAATTACAGATGATGAGCCCTCTAAGGATATGCTGAAGGTTCTGCACAAGACAATCAGAAAGGTGACCGATGACACCAGAGATCTGGAGTTCAATACAGGTATCGCCCAGATGATGATCTTTATCAACGAAGCCTTTAAGCAGAAGAAATGCTACCGAAAATACTGGGAACCCTTTGTGCTTCTTATTGCTCCCTACGCACCCCACCTGGCCGAAGAGATGTGGAGGAAGCTCGGTAAAGATGACACCCTTGCCTACGCCTCATGGCCACAGTGGATCGAAGAGCTCACAAAAGATGATGAGAAAGAGATCGTCGTGCAGATCAACGGCAAGCTCCGCTGCAAGATGATCCTGCCTGCCGGTACAAGCCCTGATGATATGAAGGCTGCGGCCCATGCTCAGGAGAAAGTAAAAGCCCTTACCGAAGGCAAGACCATCATCAAGGAAATCGCCGTTCCTGATAAACTGGTTAATATTGTGGTTAAATAATACGCCTCTATTTTGAGCGTTACGATCCCCTATTGCTTTACGTCTATAGGGGATTTTTTTGGGAGAAATATGAACCGGGATATCAAACTTGAAAGCAGCTGGCTCAATGTAGTAAATGATGAATTCGATCAGCCCTATATGGATGAACTGCGGCAGTTTCTTGTGGATGAGAGACAGAAAGGAAAGACTCTCTTCCCTCCGGAGAGTCAGGTATTTTATGCACTGGACCGCACTCCCTTCGACAAGGTGAAAGTTGTAATACTGGGTCAGGACCCTTACCACGGCCCGGGACAGGCCCATGGTCTCTGTTTCTCTGTACAGCCCGGTGTTGCCCCCCCTCCCAGCCTGGTAAATATCTATAAAGAGATGGGAACTGATCTGGGACTGACAGCACCGAATCACGGCTGCCTGAGCAGCTGGGCGGATCAGGGAGTTCTTCTCCTGAACTCTGTCCTCACAGTGGAAGCCCATCAGGCAGGGTCTCATCAGGGACGCGGCTGGGAAAAGTTCACCGACAGAGTTATCCGGGAACTGGAAAGCCGTCGGGAAAATCTTGTGTTTATACTCTGGGGCGGATATGCCCGTAAAAAAGGAAGTTTTATCAACCGGGATAGGCATCTTGTCATAGAGAGTCCGCACCCTTCTCCTCTCTCTTCCTATAGAGGATTCTTCGGAAGCAAACCTTTCAGCAGGAGTAATGAGTATTTACAGCAGACCGGACAGACTGAGATTGAGTGGAAGCTGCCTATGGAAGGTATGTTGTAATCCACACAGCCTCCCCATGACTGTCCACCTGTATTTCTATAACTTCCTGCCGTTCTGGACAGTAGAGAAAACTATGACCTTCGGGGAGCTCTATCTGAACCGGGTTTATATCCTCTGATCCTGAGGATTCGGCAGCATTCTGAAGCAGTGAGGCACCATACCAGATTCCAGCAGGCAGCGGGAGTTCAACAGGAAAAAGGGTCTTTGCCCGAATATACCAGCTCCTCATCTCCCGTCGCCCCAGCTGTTTCAGAAGGGTCTGCTCCTCCACCAGCCAGGGATCTTCCAGCCGGGCCATCTCCAGAAGGAAGCGGCGGCAGTTGAAATCTTCAATATTGAGATTATTGCGTACCAGGGTTATCAGAATACTGACAGCCGAGCCGTCTACCAGGCTGAACTCGCCCCTATCTTCATGGGAGGGAACAAAGACCCCGAGAGGATTCATTCTGCAGCCTTCGACAAGCAGGGGTGGATATAAGAGCAGTAGAAGGTCCTCCTCTTTAGGGGAGTCAATAAAGAAAGTGTCCGGAAGTCCTGCTGTCCAGTCCATCTCAATTTCACAGAGATCACCGGATAATGATGCCTGCAGAACTGTCCACTTATTTTTAAGTACTGGAGGCAGACAATCAGGAATACCTTCGATACCCAGACTCAACTCTTTCGTGGGAGAAAAAAGAGAACAGGCGACGGACATCAGGCATAGTGGAAAAAACAGCAGAAGCTTTCGGAACATGCCTTAATAAGAGAAGAATCAGATCTGCCGCTTCAAGGGATTCAAAAATTATTTAAGTTTTTATATCTTCAACTGCTTATGGAGATATGATGCAGCTTCATACCGACGGCTTTAATCAGTGTTAAATCAGAGAACAGAATCCCAATTACCAGCTGACAGGGATGTATGCTTTAATCTCTGACATTAAATGTATCCTGTAATGCCTGTGTGCAGCAGAATTTATGTTGTTACTTTAGTCATATTCGGTGATAATAACCATTATGAGTCAAACAGATTTATTTGTAGCAAAACTTGATGAAGCCTTATTGGCCAAGGCTGCAGTACTGACAAAAGAAGAGATTCCCAAGCTGAAAGAGCAATGCCGGACATTCCAGGCAGCTTTTTCAGGTCTTTATAAAGTATTTCTGGAAAAAGGCCTGATCCAGGAAGATCAATACGACTATGAGCAGAAGGTCTCTGATCTCAAGGCACCTCCTTCAGATCCATTTTCTGAATCCGACCTGCAGAACCAGATGAATATCCGCCTTCAGACCTACACAACTCAACTCGACTTTATGAATAATTTCTTCTTTATGAGTGTGGAATCCCTGAACCTGAAGGGCATAAAGAATATGCTTTCCATCATTGATTATTTTCACTGGAGTGAGCTTTCACCCAATGCCGCACACATGATGACCCGCTCTTTGACAATATATGTCGAAAAGATCAAACAGACCGGTGACGGAATGGCCATCAATATTCTTTCGAATTCCATTAAGGTTCTCAAGGATCTGCAGAAAACCATCAAAGTAATCCTGAAAAAGATTACCCTATTTGCCAGACAGAATTATAAACTCCAGTGCCGTATGAATGTTATCAGTCAGATGACCCTGGACCCGAACCGGATCAATAATGATTTATCAGGAACCCTGCAGGCTATTAAATTTGAGTTCCCCGTAAAATGGGAGGACAATCCTTTTTTCAGAGAGCTGGTTGAAGAGATCCTCAATGAGGATTATTCTCCCCAGGCTGAAAGTATTCAGGAAAAAATACTGACTTCCCTGGCAGTTAAAGAAAAGATCGTTCAAAAGAAAAAAATAGACAAGAGTGCCGAATTAAAAAAAGAGCTTCTGGTTCTTGTGGGTGAACTTGCAAAGATCTATATCCCCATGGAAACAATCATCATCCGCCTGGACGACAACTCTCATATCCTTGATGATAATATGAAAACCTTTGCCCAGAAGTTTTCCCTTTGGATCAATCGGGTCATGAGACATAAGAACGAAATCTTCTATGAACTTGAAATGTCATCCTCCAGCAACAGAAAAAGCAGAGAAAAGATTAATTTCACAAGCTATCTCAACTGGATCAGAATGAAAGCCAATTTCTACAAGAACCTGAATAATCCCCAGAGCACCAGTTATTTGAGAGCCGCCGAATCGGATCTGCCTCAACTGGAAGAGTTTCTTGAGAAGAATCAGCTTGAACTAAAGAAGATAATAAACCGCCTGGCAGCACTGGAGCGTTTTTTCAAAGATGATGCTGATCCTGAACTCAAAAACAAGGTGAAAGGCTTCAAGGCTGAACTGCAGCAGATGAAAATGGTTGTAGGGAAAATTGTATCAGGCCTTAAAGAGTACCAGGTTCAGCTTGAAGAGATCGAACAGCTGAAAGCCCTCGGCATAGACCCCGAATCATAGACCCCGAATCATAAAACCAGGAGAATACTTTAGCCAGCCAAGGCAGATTTACCGCCTTGGCATTTATCCAGTCAGCGATGGTAGAGTCCTAAAATTCTGAAGTCTTCGGCCAGGGTTTTTATCTTTTTAACAGCCTTGTCAAAAACAGTTCTATCCTCAGGAATATCAAGATCTACATAAAACATATAAGACCAGGGTTTTCCATGAATGGGTCTGGATTCCAGCTTCTTCATATTCAGGTTGTATTCAGAGAATACAGACAGACAGGAAGAGAGAGAACCGGCTTCATCAGCCAGTGAAAATACGATGGAAGCCTTATCCACACTCTCATCGGGAGAGATCATATCCTTTCGGGCAACGATGGCAAATCTGGTATAGTTATGGGGGTTGGTCTCGATTCCTTCGGCAAGGATTTCAAGATTATAGAATCCAGCAGCATCAGCTCCGGCTACAGCTGCAATAGTGCTGTCCTTCACTTCGGCAACATGAGATGCTGCTCCGGCTGTATCAAAAAAACTCACGGCCTCAATACCATGCTTCTCCAGATAGGTTGAACACTGGGACAGTGCCTGAGGATGGGAATAAACCTTCTTAATATCCTCCAGCTTTGTTCCGGGGGCAGCCATCAGATTATGACGGATTCTTATCTTAATCTCACCGATAATTCTGAGATCTGAATATCTGTAGAGAAGATCATAGTTCTCAAGGATTGAGCCGGCAACGGAGTTTTCCAGAGGAACAACGCCCCAGTCTGCATCTCCTGCAAGAACATCACGGAAAATATCAGAAAAATGGGGTACAGCTACAGCTTCAACCTCACTGCCGCTAAAATATGTTCTGGCAGCCAGTTCACTATAGGCTCCATGGATTCCCTGAAAGGCTGCTTTGGATATGCTGTCCTTTCCCTTTGCAGTGGCAGTATTTTTTACAGCCTCTACAAAAGCCAGATGTCTTTTATCGGGTAAACGGGAAATTTCCTTTCCTACAACGGGACTCAGTGTTTCAAGGTCACACATCAGTTTTTCAAACTGTTCGGGGTACAGAGACTGAGGTCCGTCGGAGCTGGCATTGTCGGGATCGGGATGAACTTCGATAGTTAATCCATTGGCCCCTGCAGCAATGGCGGCCAATGCCATGGGAAGTACTTTATTTCTGAGACCCGTTCCATGAGAGGGGTCTACTATTACCGGAAGATGGCTCAATTTCTGTACAACAGGAACAGCCGAAAGATCCAGTGTATTTCTGGTCATGGTTTCAAATGTTCTGATTCCCCTTTCACAGAGAATAACCTTGTCGGTACCGGAAGACATCAGGTATTCAGCGGCCATAAGCCACTCCTGAATGGTAGCAGAGAGTCCACGTTTCAGAAGAACGGGCATCCCCAGGGAACCTACTTTTTTAAGGAGCTCAAAGTTCTGCATATTCCTGGCGCCGATCTGAAAGATATCAATATATTCTTTCATCATTTCCGCGTCAGAGGGGGATACAATTTCTGTTACAACAGGCATACCCGTAAGTTCACCGGCTTCTTTAAGGTATTTACAGCCCTCTTCTCCAAGACCCTGAAAAGCATAAGGAGAGGTCCGGGGCTTGAAGGCTCCACCACGGAGGATAACAGCACCGGCTTTTTTAACGGCCAGAGCGGATTCAATAATCTGTTCACGTGATTCTACGGCACAGGGTCCGGCTATGACACAGACCCGGTTTCCACCTATGGTAACAGGACCCACGTCAAAGACTGTATCGTCTTTCTTGAGTTCCCTGGAAGCCAGTTTGTATGGTTTCGTGATGGGAATAACCTGGACAACTCCGGGGAGGAGTTCAATTTGTCTGATATCCAGAGAAACGGGACCGACAGCTCCGAGAACTGTCTCATTTTCACCGATAATCTCCCGAACCTTGAGGCCTCGGGATTCCAGATACTCTTTAATATGCTTTTTTTCAGCATCTTCAACCGTGTTTCGCAGAACAATAATCATAGCCGTCAGCTTAGTTTATTTTTCTGCTTTATTCCATAAGTAGAGTAACATTCTTCACCGATTTACTATCGGGAACAGGTGCGATGGAGGGGTTGAAATCATCAGGAATGATTCCATGCTCCAAACTGCCTTTGTAATTCTGGATTTTATGTATGTAATCCAGTGTCATTTTTGGAGTTCTACTGTCTTTCACCCTGTTGGGTCCGGCATTATACATTGCAAGTGCGGTCACTTCATTTCCACCCATATCCAGGCAGTAACGAAGATAGGCAACTCCCAGAGGAATATTGATCTCAGGATCAAAGAAATCCTGCTCCCTCAGATTGGGAAAGGATCGGGAATTGAGCTGGAACAGGCCCCTGTCAATGGAGTTTCTGTTTTCATTAATCGCGTTGGGATTAAAGCGGCTCTCATTGAAGACTAGAGCAAAAGCCAGTTCGGGGTCGATGTTATATTTAACAGCTTCGTCATAGATAATACGAGCTATAACATAATCTCCGGAAACTATAGAAAAATATTCCAGATGCCGTTCTCTGGTAACAACAGGATCTTCAGTTTCAATATTCATATTGCCGTAAACAGCATTTTTCAGATAGGACTCATACTGAGCTCTGCTCAGTTCAGTGCGCTCTGTTTCATTGGAATTCTGACTCAGACATCCGGACAGTAGTAATACTGTTAGGAGGGACAGAGTTGTTTTGAGTAGTTTCATTATTCTCCCGATAACTAAATAGAGCCGATAAAAAGACTCCGAAAATCTATATGGTAATACCGCTCCTGACGGGCGGCCTTAATTCATGCCAGAATAGTCATGTAAAACCGTTTCTTACGCAAGATGTGAAAATGTCAATATTAAAAAATAAATATGTTTTTTTTATGGAGTTACCCTCCATAGAACGGTATATTGATGTTATTCACTATGAAAAAAGAAAATAGACTGACAAAAAGGATAGGCAGATTAGCACCATACAGCTTCGGATCATGGGCTTTAGGGGGTGAATACTGGGGTGAGCAGGATCATAAGGATTCTGTACGTGCCATCCACAGGGCACTGACTCTTGGAGTCAGCCATTTTGATACGGCTCCGGTCTATGGTAAAGGTCGCTCAGAACAGCTTCTCGGTCAGCAACTCAGAAAAATCCGCAATGACATCAGTCTGGGAACAAAGGTATTTTATTCGGATCCCGATAAAATGGTTGAAAGTTTCCATACAAGCCTTAAGAGGCTTATGACTGATTATATTGATATTTTCTATATACACTGGCCCTTGTCAGACTGTGATATGCGACCGGGAATGGAAGCCCTGGAAAAATTGAGAAAAGAGGGTAGGATCAGGGCCATCGGTGTGAGTAACTTCACCATCCCCCAGATAGAGATGCTGGAAGAAGCAGGAGAAGTGGATGTTTTTCAGGGAGGATACAACATCTTCTGGCCAAAGCTTGAAGAGAAACTGATCCCCTGGCTTAAGGAAAACAATATCGGGTTTATCCCCTATGGAGTTCTGGCCCAGGGAATTCTGACTGACAATGGAATTGATCATCTTGCCAGAGAGCATGACGGCTTCAGACATAAGATGATCCTTTACAGCCCTGAAATCAGAGAGAAGCTGACATCCTTACTGACCCGAATCGGCGATGAGTGCTCCAAATGGAAGATTTCTGTTGAACAGGCTGTTTCGGCTTTCACGCTTATGCATGTTTCTGCCGATACAGTGTTATTGGGTGTTCGGAACAGAAATCAGGCTGACAGTAATTTCAGACACTCTGTAGAAGAGTTACCCCGGTCTCTCAGCTCTTTATTGGAACAGCTTTTAATAGAGACACAAAGCTTCATACCGGATGTTCCCAATTTGTTTAATCATAAGAGTTGATAAAATATTGATGATGTTCCTGTAACGTAGGATAATACTGAGAGGTTTGAACTATGACGAAGAAAGTCCTGTATGCAGAAGATGAGTTTACCAACAGAAAAATTCTGGAGATCGTCTGCCGTAAGCTGAACTATCAGTGCATCCTGGCGGAAGACGGACTGCAGGCTCTGGAACTGTATAGGAAGGAATCTCCCGATCTGGTGGTACTGGATCAGTACATGCCCGGTTATAATGGGGATATTGTGGCAGAAAAAATCCGGGCAAAGGATAAGACCACTCCCCTTGTTGCCATTACCAGTGATGACGAGGCCCTGCCTCAACTCAGGGAAGCCGGTTTTGACCGGGTCCTTGTAAAACCGGTAAAAAACAGAGATTACGAATCTCTACTCAAAAGTTATCTGGAGTAATTTGTGCAGAAAAAGAAAACTCTCTTTGTATTTATATTAACCCTGGCAGTCCTGTCGTTTATCCATAGCGAGGACAGCTTTACAATCAACTTTTCCCCATCTTCCCTCTCATTGAATCCTCAACTTGGTTATACAACAGCCGAGGCTCAAATATTCACTGCTCTCTATGAAGGGCTGGTAAGTTACCATCCCGTAACTCTGCAGCCCGAACCTGGAATGGCTGAATCCTGGGAAATATCGGAAGACGGACTGATCTATACCTTCCATCTTCGGGATGATTTAAAGTGGAGCAACGGTGACAGATTGACCGCCGAAGAGATCCGCCTCTCCTGGGAAAAACTTCTCACACCGGGAAAAAAGGCTGATTATGCCTCACTACTGGATGTTATCAAAGGTGCAAAAGCCTACCGCAGCGGAAAAGGCAGTGCAGAAGATATAGCCATAAAGGCCCCCGATGACAGAACATTTGTCATTGAACTTGAAAAGAAGGTTCCTTACTTTCTGCAGATCCTCTGTCACTACAGCTTTGTTCCGGTTCATCCTTCTCTGGATGACAGCAGCAACTGGTGGGAAGCCTCGGTGATTCCTGTAAATGGGCCTTACCAATTTACAAAGAAACCCGAAAAAGGAATCATGAAACTGGAAAAAAATCCTGAATACTGGGACATCGAGAATGTAAGCATATCCGACATAAAGATCCAGTTCAGTGATGATCCTTCTGAACTGATGCAGCAATTCAGACTTTACGAGGTGGACTGGGTTGTATCAGGCTGGGGCAGTGAATCAATTGATCCCGACCGTCTGGTCCTTCATCCCTTGTTTGCTACCAGTTATTTCTATTTTAACAACCAGGAAGAACCCTGGAACGATCCCCGGGTAAGAACAGGTCTTGCCCTGCTCCTCCCCTGGGAACAGATAAGAGCTCCCGAATATCTACCCTCAAGCCGTCTTGTACCGGAGATTCCGGGATACCCTCAGTTTAAGGGGATAGAACAGGGAGATATAGAGAAGGGACTGGCACTGCTGGAAGAGGCAGGCTATCCCGGAGGTGAAGGTCTTCCGCCTATCAGGATAAGAGTACCCTACGCTAACACGGCTGGTCTGCAGCTTATGAAGGAGAGCTGGGAGAAACACCTGGTCACAGAAGTCATCATAGATGAGATTCCTTTTCCCCGCTATTTCTCATCACTCAAGGAAAAAGAGTACACACTGGGATCAATCACCTGGATCGGAGACTATGCCGACCCTATGACCTTTCTACAGATGTGGCAGGAGGGAAGCAGTCTCAATGATGCTGATTTCAACTCAGAGGAATACAACAGGCTCCTGGAAGAAGCAGTAGGTGATGATCGTTATCAGAAGATGAGTGAAGCCGAAAAGCTGCTGCTTATGACAGCACAGGTTCTGCCAATGAGCCATTCACCGGCACTTAACCTTATAGATCTCCGCTTTCTTGAGGGCTGGTATCCC
This sequence comes from Oceanispirochaeta sp. M1, assembly GCF_003346715.1. Classification (NCBI taxonomy): domain Bacteria; kingdom Pseudomonadati; phylum Spirochaetota; class Spirochaetia; order Spirochaetales; family Spirochaetaceae; genus Oceanispirochaeta; species Oceanispirochaeta sp. M1. The sequence continues at coordinate 165,904 of NZ_QQPQ01000008.1, read as the reverse complement.
AATGTGCTGGATATTCACCCTTTCAAGTATATCAAGTTTAAAAATGACTTCATGATCCCCGGAACGATCTGATAGATTAAAGTATGAAACAGCAAAACCCGGTCGCATCTGCGCCGGGTTTTGTATTTTTAATGACTTCTGCCTTTATTATCGGAATTCAAATACCTGCTTCTTTACAATGGCAACAGATTCAACACCTGGAACATTCTTGAATGAATCGTAACGGTGGATCGTCGAATTTACCATCTCCATGATTTCCTGCTTCAACTGATCTTCATTCTCAATTGTATAATCTACAGCAGTCTTTCCGCTTAATAGATTTCTCAGACCGTCATTGATCACAGGCTTCAGTTCGGCAAGACTGTACTGGGTTTTCTTGTCACCCCATTTATAGCCGAGGTCCACCTTGATAATAAAAAAGAGGGGAGGATCATCACGGGTTGTTCCCGTAGTCTCAGGGAGATTTTTATAATATGAATACTCTGCCAGTTCACTTGAACAAGAGGAAAGAAATGCAGCCAGCACCAGAAAAGTTGTCAGAAATCGGATTTTCATAATACAAGTATCGGCAAAAATCATCACTTACTCCAGTACTCCCTAAGGGAATGGCTGTTTCGTCTTGCCAAAGAGAGGGTTCCTGTTTTATTGTTGCACATGGAAAAGATATATATCACTTACAATCAAATTCACAACACAGTCAAAAACCTGACCGAAGAAATCAAAGCATCAGGATTCGATCCTGATTTGATGGTTGCCATCGGAACCGGCGGATTTATCCCCGCTCGTATGGCTAAAACTTTTATCAACATACCTGTTCTCACTGTAGGAATTGCCTACTATGATCTGGATGATAACCTGATGGATCACCCCGTTATCACCCAGTGGCTGGACAAGCCTGAAAAACAGATTAAGGGAAAGAAGGTTCTCCTGGTTGATGAAGTGGATGACACAAGAGCCACCATCGGATTCTGCCTGGATGAGCTTATGAAGCATGAACCTGCGGAGATCGCCGTTCTGGTTATCCATAACAAGAACAAAAATAAGAAACACGAAATTCCTTCCTACATCAAACACTATTATGTTGGAAAAAATTTCGAAGATCCCTGGATCTGTTACCCCTGGGATGCAGAAGATACGGTGGATCAGGACAGGCAAGCCCTTTCCTGACATCCGAATTCAGACCGGCTCCAATCAGCCGGTCTGAATCAGTCCGCCTGAGCGATTTCTGCACTGTCCCCGGGTGCATTCCACCCTGATGAATATTTCAGATAGGGGAGAACGGCATCATTCTTAAAGCCCCCTGTGCCGTCATATGTGATGGACAAAATGGGTACCCCCGTCACTTCATGAATTTTAGAACTCATCGCTTCGGTCACATTACCGGCACAGCAAAATCCGGGATTTAACTGAAGGAACAATGAGAGATCGGGATATTGACGGCTGATATACCAGGTTTTAAGAAGGTTATCCTGAGATTCCCCTTCATGATCAAGAAGAACATGATAGGGCTCCAGAATCTCTTTGGGATTCTCTTTATACAGGGGAATTGGCTGCTCCAGCACTTTTTCAAAATATCGATAGTACCATTTTTCCATTTGTTCCATGGCGGCAAGCATTGGCTTCAGAGAGAGAAGTTTCTTAAGACGAAGCTCCCTGCCCCAGCGCTTGAAGTACATCTCGGCTGTCATCCTTGTAAACTCATGATAGGGAATTGTGACAACCTCACCCCCGTTCTCCTCAATGTAGGAGATAATATTCTGATTCATCACAGGATTCTCTCTCACATAGATATCACCGAATATGGCAACTTTAGGCTTCCTGGCTTCCCGGTCATAGGAGATCCACTCAAAGAGACTGATAATCTCCTGTACGGTCTGACCGGTGTTCTTTCTCCTTCCCAGAAAAAGATCAGAAAGGAGAGACAGGGCTTTTTCGACAGCTGAGTCGGTTTGCCCTTTCACCTTTTCATAAGGCCTGATCCTACAGGAGATTCTCCGTATCAGACCGGAAAACATATAAGCCTGATAGGCGGAAATAGAGAGGAGAGGAGAAATATCAGAGAAGGCGATTATCCCCTGAAAAACCTCAGCCTTTTCCATCCCCTCACCGTAAACTTTGAAGATTTCCTGTATATGATGGGGAAACATTCTGATATTGCAGGAGAGATTGGCATAGGGAATCCACAGGGAACATTCTCCCGGATTCAGGCCGTGATTTTTTACTGTATCCACAAATCCTTCAACAAGGGCATTCATGGGAATACACATTCCACTGTTCCATTTGAGGCTTTTTCGGATACTTTGATCACTCTCTTCCATTACAAGGGCTTTATACCCCTGGGCATTGAAGATATCCGCCAGAAGGGGAATGGCATATTCATCCCAGTTGGGAAGAACAAGAGTTTTCCTTCTGTCAAATTTCCTGCTGTATCTGGGATTCAGTCCTTCATACTCCCTGCCCCTCCCAGCTCTGGAGCCTGCTTCACCAAGCTCTTCCTCCCGATGATTTCTGAAGGAGCGGACGGCGGCCTCAATACGGGTTTCATATCCCACAGAGGAATCATGCTCATCAAGCTCCAGGATGAGATAAGGCTTGTCATGGGCATCCAGAATCTTCCTGAAGTATTCTGTCAGAAATGAATCAGGACCACACTTGAATGAGCTGAGAAGGACAGGGTACAGCCCTTCAGTCTGAACAATAATTTCGGCTGCTTGAAGAATCTTCTCAGCGAAGCTCCAGTTAATCTCTTTGAGAAGTCCTTCAATACGGGAGTAATCCCCATTTTCAAGATCAAGCATATCCTGATAAAAAGCCCTGATTCCCAGGGTACCGAAGATACCGGGAATTCCCTTATTCATCCCTTCCGGCAGCACGGAATAGGGACGTCCCAGAAGAACAACATCGGGAGAGGATGGATCTGTACTGCAGTTATTACGGAACAATTCCCTGAGTGAATCATTCTGTCTGAGCCTGAATTCCTCCGCCTTATCAAGAGCCGAAGATATCTGCAAAAATGAAATTTTAATACCCGGAATACTTGAGAGAGCCTTATATAACTCCCCTTTAATCAAAAATAAAGAGTAGCGGGTGGCAGCCAGAGGAGTAATCAGACGGTCTTCCGAAACTCCCTGACTGACAAGAGCTGTCGCAAACTGGGTAAAATAGCAGAACTTCCTGCTCTCCCCGTCTTTTCCGGTCTTCCGCTCCATATAATGGGGAAGGAAGATATAATCAACCCCCTCTTCAAGCAGTTTGGCAGTATGTCCGAACAGAGAAGTCACAGGAGCACAGAACTCAGAACCCATAAGAGGCTTACCTCTTGATATACCATCTTTTAGCCCCCTGCTGTTTACGGTCTTTAAGCCCAGCTGAGAAAAGAAGATCTCCCAGTAAGCCCGGTCTTCAACAAGATGAAGAGCATCGGGAATCCCGATGACAGGGTTTGACTCCCGGGATTCCTGCAGCTCTTTATTCCTTCCTGAATAATCCTTTTGAAGACTGGTCTCTGCTCTGTTTCTTTCTTTGAGCAGATCCCATCCGCTTTTATTTGTATTTACATAGTTTTCAGTTTCATAATCCCGTCCGCAGAGAAATCCGAAGGCGACAGACCTCTCCTCAAGATCAGCGACAGTAAGTTTGCAGTGATTGCCGCAGAGGGTGCAGACCTCCTGCCTGACCGGGATAGTCTGCTTATACAGATCCAGTCCACAGAAGGCATCGGAACTGACAGAATCGTCCATAAGGGTCAGTGCGGCACCCAGTGCTCCGGTAAGATGACAATAAGGGGAGACCAGAATAGGCAGATTCAGTTTCTGCTCAAAAGCGGCAACAAGTGATCTGTTTTTTGCCGTTGCTCCCTGAAAGAATACCTTCTTTCCCACAGCGCTTGTAACGGCAACCTTTCTAAGGTAGTTTTCACGCACCGAATGAAGTGCAGCCGTGAGTACCTCCGACACAGAGCAGCCCTCAGAAAGAAGATGATTGATATCCCTCTCCATAAAAACCGTGCAGCGGTCACTGACAAGAGGGGCTCTCTGCCCGTCTGTCATAGAAGCATAATCCCTTACTGACAGTCCCAGACGGGAAGCCTGCTCTTCCAGAAAACTGCCTGTTCCGGCAGCACAGACATTGTTCATAACCGATAAGGTGACTCTGCCGTTTTTCAGGGTTGTAAATTTAGCATCCTGTCCCCCGATTTCCAGAATGGTATCAACCTCAGGGTCCAGCTCTACAGCCGCTCTGGCATGGGCACTTATCTCATCAAGGACGATATCCGCAGAAATAAGATTGCCGATAAACTTCCGCCCCGAACCTGTGGTGCCGCTCCCTCGAATAAGAAGCCGGCAGTTTTCAGATTCTGCGGCCAGTGTTACTGCTTCAAACAGCGCCTGTACAGCCTCAAGAGGCCGGCCGGATGTGCGTGTATAGAATCCGCCGTATACAGTACCCCGGGGATCACAGAGCACTGCTTTAGTACTGGTAGATCCGATATCAATTCCCAGATATGTTTCAAGGGATTCGGGAAGCGCTCTGTATAGATCCACCTCCACAAAGGGCTGCCCCTTACGTCCTATTACGGCCTGCTCCCAAGTTCTATAACTTTTAAAATCCGGATACTCGGAGAGCTGCAGAGTCAGGGGAGGATAGAACTCTGATCTGTCCTTCTCTTCTGACAGGTAGAGAGAGGCAGGCTTCTCAGGCACTAAACCGGCAGATTCATCAAGGAGACAAAGGGCAGCTCCGATGGCTCCCTGATACTGTCCAAGAGCATCGGTAATCATGGGTAGATTCAGCATGTTTTTTATATGACTGCCCACAGCCTGATTGGCCGAAACACCCCCTGTAAAAAGAACAGGTCCCTCCGTATCATTGTCCCTGAAAAGAGTGTCCACCAGATTTTTTGCCAACCCCCTGCATAACCCGTCACTGATCGCCGAAAGGGAATACCCCTCCTGCTGAGCATGAATCAGATCGGTCTTGGCAAAAACAGCACAGCGTGTTGCCACCAGAGGCGGTTCATCCCTGTTGTCCAGGGCCACCCGGCTCAGTTCAGAGCTGTCGGATAGATTAAGTCGTCCAGCCTGCTGATCAAGGAAACTGCCAGTACCTGCGGCACAGGATGTGTTGGTTCTGACAGAATCATAGTCCCCTTCCCGATTGAAACGGATAAGAGAAAACTGTTCTCCTCCCACAAGCAGTATGGAACGGGCTTCCGGATAACGCTGTTCCACGGAGCGGATGCATGCCATTCTTGAATCAACATAAAGGGAGTGCCTGATTCTCACCCCCTGCCGTCCTGTAAGGGCCACTGATGTAATAAGGTTTAAATCTAATTCATCTTCAAGACAGCTCAGAGCCTCTTTGATATTTCCCTCATGAGCGCGGCTGAATCTTTTGATAATTCTTCCGTCTGAATCAATGAGTACAGCACTTAAGGATACAGATCCGGCATCGATTCCGAGAATGTATCCGTTCATAATTTATCCCTCACACTATCCCAGAAATTCCGTACGCCCCTGAGCCAGGAATCCTGAACCGTAGTTATGAAAACATCCGGAAAAGTACTGAGCTGTTTAAGAATATCTGTAATCTGCGCCTGAATCTGAGGCATCTTGAACAGCTGTTCCGAACTGGTATTCACCGTAATTATCAGATCTTCATAGTGGGCACGGGAAGCCCAGAGAGCCCCTGCTCTCTCTGCCTGTTCAGCAATACTGCGCTCCCATCCGGCCTTCTCTTGCTTCAGGCGGGATATAATATCGGGCAGGGAGTTATCTTCAGCTATACGCTCCTGGAATGCCTCTTTTTTATGTATGGCTTCGGCAATGGCGTCCTGAAAAATCCTTGAAAGATTGAAACCGGTTCTCCATTGATCTATCTTACTATAAAGGGTATCGGGAACTGTAAGGGTTATTTTTCTGGCCATGACAAGACTCCTGCACGTATTTATATATAAATACGTATTATTGTTTATATACGTATCATTTTAGCAGCACGTATCGATAATCCACAAGAGTTGTTTTTCGTTTATAGAAAAAAAATACCGCTGGCTGCAAACAGCTGCCGGCGGTATCAAGATTCAGGAAATTATTTTTCCTGAAAAAGTATTTATCAGCTTCTTAAAAGATGATTTTATTTGATTATTTTCTGGTAGAGAACGGTTTTCTTTATTCCGCCGGTCATCATGACCTGAACCTTATCAACAGAGATTGTAACTATCTCTCCCTCTTTGGTTTCTTTCTTTACCAGAAACTTAATTTTATCATGAATCTTAAGTGTATCTCTCAGTTTTGTTGCTTCTTCTTCCTGAGCCTTCTTCTCCTCTTCCCGTACCTGAGTTTTGATAGCATAATCCAATTCTGTTCTAAGAACTCTCATTTCTTCGATTGATAATTTTTCATATAGATTCTTAAATACTTCTGTTTTTTTAGCTCTAGCCATAAGAAATCTCCTTTATTGATAGTTTTCATCTTAATTATTAACTTTAAATATACTATAAATTGTTTAATAAATAAAAATTTAATAACAATTTTTTTTAATAGTAAATTTTTTAATAAATTTTATAGTATTTTTACAGGAAAAATCAGTACTCAAATGGCCTTCAATTTAAATCTATTTATTCTTTATTTCTCCTTCGGTCTTTTATCCGGTGGTTTCTTGCTTTTTTTATCAACAGCACTCCGCTTCCCCGAAAGAAAATATCAATCAGTATTATTCATGACCTCTGTGTCTCTTCTCTATAACATCTCTGAGATACTGGTTGTTCTTTTCGATGGAACAGGACATTTCCAAGCCTCATTAATTACTGATTATATTCAGCAGATAATCCGGTTGGGATACTTCATTGCCATCCCATATTTTATTGATTCCTATTTTGATGTCAGTCCGTCATATGAATTGTTTAACAAAAAAGTATTCACTGCCTGCAAGGTGCTGACAGCAGTTCTCCTGTTAACGGCCGTCTTTCTTCCAGAACTCTATACCGATAGCCTCAGGCATCTCAAAGATTCACCTCTGACTGCATTCAGGGGAGAACCGGGTATCATCTATATGATTTCTGAAGTGATTCTCTTTCCTCTGATTCTGTACATGGGTTGGACCTCTATAACTGCGGTACGAAGAGTAAATAGATCAAATGAGATGAGAACCCTTATGCTGGGGATTCTTATTTCAATATTGTTCTTCAGCTCTGCCATCTCCAAAACCCTTTTTGGATCATTCTTTCCCCCTTTCAATTATGGTGACTATTCGAGAACAAATACGGGACTTATGGTATTTACGGTTTCCGTAATCTGGGCGATTTTCAGAATGTTCCTCACGAGAGCCAGAGATACAGAAGAGACTCAGAAAAAGCTGCAGGTAAGCGATAAGAGACTCTACTCCATGGTTTATATAGATAAACTTACAGGTTTATCCAACCGACATGCTTTTTTCAGAGATGCCGAAGAGATAAAAAAATCAGGGGGCCTGAAAGGTTCCACTCTGATCCTGATCAACATTAATAATTTCAGAGATATCAATGAGTCATTCGGCAGTGCTGAAGGTGATGAGATTCTCAGTGAAATTGCCAACCTTTTCATTTCACGTCTTAATCAGAGAATGTCGGTGTACCGTTTCGGTGGAGACGAGTTCGCATTTTTCAATCCTTTCTCTGAGAGTGAACAAAAATGCATTGAATCCACACTGACTATTCAGAAATGGATTTCTGAACCGATTATTACCGAAAACCATACATATTCCCTGAACTGTTCTGCAGGTCTTTTCAGAAGCATGGGAGACACTTTGAATGTTGATGATATGCTGAAAAACTGTTCCAGTGCCCTGAGAAAGGCCAAACATTTTAAAACAGGACTGACAGTTTTCAACACAAGCCTGGAAGATGAAGTGGTAAACCGGATCAAAATGGTTATGAATCTTAAAGAGGGAATCAGAAATAATGAATTCCATCTTATGTATCAGCCCATCGTAAACAGTGAGGGAGTAATAAGCTCTCTGGAGGCTCTTATTCGATGGAATCATGCCACAGGACATGCCAGACCGCCCTCAGAGTTTATTCCGGTAGCAGAAGCAGCGGGACTGATGCCCGAACTGGGAGAGCTCATCCTGAATCTGTTTTTTAAAGACCATCTCCTTATAAGGGAATTTCTCCCCGATGCAGTGATCAGTCTCAATATCTCCCCTGCTCAACTTTTTTCAAACGGATTATATGAATTTATCAGGGACAGCTTTGAATACCATGCTGTTGATACATCAAAAATTCAAGTAGAAGTAACGGAAACAACCTTTATAAGCAACTACAACAGAGTGTTTACCATGATGAATCAGTTACGCAGTCTGGGAATTATTGTGGCTCTGGATGATTTCGGTACAGGTTACTCATCCCTACAGCATCTGCAGAAAATGCCTGTTGACGTCATTAAAATTGATAAGTCATTTATTGATGATATTACGGAAAACAAACAGACAGTCTCTATTGTAAAAACAATAGTTGATCTGGCTGCTGCACTTGAATTAAAAACCATAGTGGAAGGTGTGGAAACTGCAGAACAGTTCAAGATCCTCAAAGCTCAGGGATGTGAGTATTATCAGGGGTATTATTTCCATAAACCCCTGATCCTCAGAGACCTCAAAAAGGTCAGTACAACTGAAAATGAAGTTATAATCTGATCTTTTTTCCTTTAAAAAATTCTGTATATTTTTTATCCGTTTTATTAATATGATTAACTACCCAGTCCTGCAGAAAATCAAGAACCTCGATACTCAGTACACCCTCATTATCAGTAATTCCCCGGTGCAGATCTTTAGCCTTGCTTACCAGTATATTATGCTGTTTAATATGAGCTTCAGAATCGGGATAATTATACTCTTTGAAATTCTTTTCTTCGGCCCCGAAATGGTATGCAGTATAATCAATCAGTTCACTCAAAGTCTTCGCAAGTACATCATTCCCTGATCCTTCCTCCATTCGGGCAAAGAGTGCAGAAATCAGCTTCAATAATTTTTTATGATGTTGATCAAATTCATTGACTTTTACACTTAAATTATCATTCCAGCTGATAAAATCAGAGTATCCCAGAGTCATTATGATCTGAACAATCTCCTGGGATAATTCAGTCAAACTACGAAACTCAATCTCAGCATCCGCAGAATTTCCGGTATTTTTTAATTTTACAATCTCGTGAACACTTTCATGAAGTCTGCTATGGAGAGTCTTCAGTTTATTATATTTAACAGAGTCTCCTATATACTCTTCACCACGGCTGTAGATCCATTTACCAAGACGGCAATGTCTATCATCGAGGATTTTGATATCATTCTCATTCAGCTTTCCATCCAGGATGGATCTGGCCAGTCCCATCCAGTTAACATGAGCCACCATCAAATTAGAAATAAAGAGTTTGTTTTCAAGCTCGTTCTTCTGCCCGAGATACTGACTACGGGCTTCCATAATCTCAAGGATGGCTTCATTACTTTTAAGATAAGATCCTGAGACCTTTGTCAGGTTGTAGTTTGAGACCCTGGACTCATCGGTAAGCTGCTGCATATCATCCCTCAGGTCCGAGGCAATTCTCTTTGAATCCAGAAGAACTTTATTTATATCTTCAGAGCCCAGCTCTATCTCATGGACACTGGCAGTTGCCTCTGCAGAAATCTCCTGCAGGTCCCTGGTAGCCTGTGAAAGCTGCTCTGAACTGCTGAGAAGGGAATCCGTATTTCTATGTATTTCGGTGAAGGCTTCAGAGACTGTTTCTGCACCGTTCTCAATCTCTCTGAAAGACTCGCCGCTCTCACGGCTGATAGTACCGGCCCTATTGATCTGGGCTACAAGCTTGTTCAGAGTATCAGAAATACTCAGGGAATTCTGTGCAGTTGATTCAGCCAGACTTCTTATCTCCTCGGCTACAACGGCAAAACCCTTCCCGGCGTCTCCCGCATGGGCCGCTTCAATCGCGGCATTCATGGAAAGAAGATTTGTCTGGGAAGCAACATCATTAATAACTGTAATCAGGGAGAGTACATCATCTACCTGTTTCTGAATATTCCGGATAACCTCTTCATTCTCCTGAATTTTTTCGCTTCCGTCGGAGGTTACCTTGATAAGATGGTTGACTCTCTCCTGACGTGAGGAGGCAATACCTGAAACTTCCTGTATGGAATCATTCATAGACCCGATAGCGGCCGCGGTCTCTGAGATAGACTGGTTCTGTCTGTCATTCTGTTTTCTAAAACTGCCCAGGGAGGCATGGATTTCCTCAATGGCAGCGGATCCTTCGGTTACACTTTCAAATAATTTATAGGCACTCTGCCGATTACCCTCAGTATTGATACTGATCTGGGATGCAGAAATAACGGCTTTTTCAATATTCCTGGACAGACGCATTCCCGCACGTTCACTGCGGCTTATACTTTCTTCCTGCTGGCGGACAAGATTGCCCACTGCCAGAGAATTCTGATCCAGAGCATCTCTGAGTTCCACAAAGGGAATAGAAACTTTCTCTTTGGAAAGAGGACTGCCCGTCCTGCCTGCCTCCAAACGTTTAACCATGGCATGTATGCTTTTATCCCTTCTTAGAATGGTTATAAACAACAGAATCAGACTCAGGACCAGTAATATACTTACTATTATCAGAGGCATTGATTAACTCCAAATTTTTCGATATTAAACATACAACCCATAAAATATCATACGATTTTTAAGAGAAAGTTCCCCTATAACCATCGGTTGTTATGCCACAGGTATTGAGCTTGGGAGATGGATTATATACTAAAAAAACCGGCGCCCCAGGGCAACCGGTTTTTTAATAATCATATATGATTTATGCAAAATCAATTAAAATGTCTATTTTGCAGAATACCTTGAGATTATTGATTCAGTTTATCCTGAATCATCTCTTCTGCCGTCTCTTCGGGAATATCATCCAGACTCCTGGGAAGAACCAGGTTAAGAATTATACCGACAAGAGCAGCAAGAGCAACACCGCTTAATTCAAAATTGAGTCCGCTGTTGATGGGAAACTTAACCATTCCGCCGCCGATTCCGATAACCAGGATTACAGAAGATATTGTCAGGTGACGCTTTTCACCGTAGTCCACACCGCTCTCTACAAGAGTTCTGATACCCGCAGAAGCAATGATACCAAAGAGCATCATACTGACTCCACCCATAACAGGTACGGGAATAGTCTGAATCAGGGCACCGAACTTCTGGATAAATGAAAGAACAAGCGCAAGCACAGCCGCACCGCCGATAACCCATACAGAGTAAACACGGGTAATAGCCATTACACCGATATTCTCACCGTAGGTAGTATTGGGTGGTCCACCGAAAAGAGCAGCAAAAGAGGTTGCAATACCGTCACCTGCAAGAGTTCTGTGGAGACCGGGATCTTTATAGAAGTCCCTTCCTACAACCTTACTGAGCACCAGGGTGTCTCCCAGATGTTCGGCAATAGTAGCCAGAGAGACAATAAGAAAAGTCAGGATGGGAACCCAGTGAAACTTTGGCATTACAGGTTTGGTCAGACCGAACCATGCAGCCGCCTTAACTCCGCTGAAATCGATAAGATGATATGCGGGAAAGAATGCACCCATAATCAGTGTAAACACATATCCGCCTATGATTCCGATAAGAATAGGAATCACATTGAAAAATCCCTTAAGGACAATTGACGATACAACGGCTATTGCCAGGGTTACAATGGCGATACTGAAGAGTGCCAGGCTGTATGTACCGGAACCGCCGGTCATAGCCATGTCCATGGCAACAGGGGCAAGCTTCAGTCCTATTACAATAATGATGGAACCGATAACAACTGGGGGCAGAAGTCTGTCCATCCAACCTATACCGAAACGGCTGATGATCAATGAGATCAGACAATAGAAAAGACCGACACAGAAGGATCCACCCAGTGCGTAGGCAACCCCGAAATCAGGGGAAGAGCTGATAGCGATCAGAGGGGCTATAAACGCAAACGAGGAACCCAGGTAGGCGGGAACCTTACCTTTTGTGATAAAGATGTACAGGAGTGTACCGATACCTGATGTAAAAAGAGCCACTGAGGGACTGAGTCCTGTAAGCATTGGAACCAGAACGGTTGCACCGAACATGGCAAAAACATGCTGGATACTCAGGGGTATCCACTCTTTGAGTACAGGTTTATCCTGTACGTCTATTCTAACTTCTGACATAAAGCCTCCATATAATTTATTATTTCAGATTCCTGTTCACACTGAAGAACCAGGATTCTGCTAAAGCCAAAAAAAAGCCCTGATAACAATATCAGGGCTGAATAGGTATATTATAAATAGGAAGCTGAAGGCAGTATGTGTCCACGTTCAGATTCAATATATTCATCAAAAGGGAATCTATCATTTAAGAATAAGATTGGTCAATAGAAAGGTCTGACCTTAGTAGTTTTGATGTTCAATTGATTCTCCGGACTGATGCATGAGAGCCACTCCACTTGTCCTGCTGCTTTTGACAGGCTACAATGATCAGGCATCCGCAATCTGCCCCTGGAGGAATTATAAAATGAAATTAGTCTGCCTGGATCTGGAAGGTGTTCTGGTCCCCGAAATATGGATAAATGTTGCCAAGAAAACAGGAATAGAAGAGCTGAAGCTTACTACCCGGGATATTCCGGATTACGATGTTCTGATGAATAAACGCCTGGGTATTCTCAAAGAACATAATTTGAAACTTAAAGATATACAGGAAGTTATCGCAACTATGGACCCATTACCGGGAGCCTATGAATTCAGCATGGCTCTCCGCTCCCGGACACAGATGATAATTTTATCAGATACATTTGATCAGTTTGCATCTCCTCTTATGAAGAAACTGGAGTGGCCCACCCTTTTCTGCAACACCCTGATTGTTGATGAAAAAGACAGAATCACCGGTTACAGCCTCAGACAGAAAGACGGGAAGAAAAAAGCAATTGAAGCCTTCCATTCAAGTGGTTTTGAGACATTAGCCGCCGGAGATTCATACAACGATCTCACAATGATTAAGACTGCGGACAAAGGTCTCTTCTTCCGCTCTCCCGATTCAATCAAAAAAGAAAATCCTGAAATAAAAGCCGTAGATGAGTATAAAGATCTCCTGGCAGCGGTAAATGAGTTTATTGATCAGTAATGATTTTTTTCATTCTGGGAGGAGAGACAGGATCTGATCAAACTGGATCATGAAGGTTCTTTCTCCAGAATCTTCATGACAACCTTCTTAACCCGGGTAAAGGCTTCGGCCACCCGGGGGAGAGCGCTCACTGCAGTATCCAGATCACCGTCACGTCCTGCATGTTCCAGTAATTCCGCTTTGTTACCAAGATCCAGCATGGAAAGATTCCTGGAGCTGCCTTTTATTGAATGGGCGATAGCCCTGACTTCATCCATATCTTCCAGAGCACCCTGAACCGACAATGCCTTCAACTGCCCTTCTACCTGATCCATATAGGGTTCAAGTAATGAAATAAGCAGATCCCGGTCATCCATAAAAGTATCCATGGCCTGGTTGAAATCAAATACCGGAGCCTTCTCACTCTTTTGAGGCCCATTAACTTCCGCTGAATCCTCCAGTACTTCCAGTACTTCCAGATCTTCCACATCACTTGATCCCATTGGTTTATACCAGGTCTTAAGAACAGGCAGAAGATCCTTGTTCTTAAAGGGTTTTGGTAGAAAATCATTCATTCCGGCACGGAAGCATTTCTCCTGCTCTCCCTGCATGGCATTGGCAGTAACTGCAATGATAGGGATTTTCATCCCCTCTTCACGTATCTGCCTTGTAGATTCATATCCGTTCATTACGGGCATCTGACAATCCATGAAGATAAGATCAGGTGATTCCGATTTTGCCATATCCAGTGCTTCCTGACCGTTCTCCGCCAGGATAACAGAATAGCCCTGCTTCACCAGAATTGATTCGAATAGCTTTCTGTTTACAGGATGATCCTCCGCAATAAGGATAAGCCCCTCTTTCTTCCCAGGTTCACTCCCTGACCTGGCTATTCCTTCAGCCTTATCAAGATCTTCCAGATCTTCCAGTTCTTCAAGCTCCTCAAGATCTCCCAGTTCCGCCTGTTCAGGAAACAGAGCAAGAATACACTTATCCCAGAGATCCTTCTTTCTTACAGGCTTGGTGATATAGGCGGAAAACCAGCCCAGAAGCTTCATTTTAGCCTCTTCCGTGCCCCGGCCCTTAAGAGACATAAGAATCATCTTGGTATCGGCAAGAGCACTGTCTGCACGGACTTCACTGGCCAGCTGCCAGCCGTCGATCTCAGGCATCATCTGATCACAGATACACAGATCATAATGGGGCTTCTCTGTTGCAGTCCTGCCTTCCATCATACTGATAGCCTCACGCCCTCCACCGGCAAGATCCACAATACAACCCCAGCTTTCAAGATAGGATGTAAGGGATTCACGAATACTCTGATTATCATCCACAAGGAGTACTGACAGACTCTTAAGATTTTCACCGAATTCAAACCCGGCTGCTACTGTTCTATATGGAACGGCCCGTGGAAATGTGAGGGTAAAGAAAAACTCAGAACCCACACCTGGCTCGCTTTCAACCTGAAGATCTCCCCCCATCTGGGCAACCAGGTTCTTCGATATTGTCAGCCCCAGACCGGTTCCGCCGAAACGTCTGGTTGTGGATGAATCGGCCTGTGTAAATGCCTCAAAGAGTCTCTGTTTCTTCTCTTCAGGAATTCCTATTCCACTGTCTTTAACAGAAACCTTGATGGTTACTGAACGGGCATCCTGCTCCAGTCTGGTCAGGTAAATCATTACCTGTCCCTTCTGGGTGAATTTTACTGCATTATTGGTCAGGTTCACAGCAACCTGCCGTAATCTTGTAGGATCACCCTCAACCTGAAAATCTGTTCCGGATTCTGCATAAAGTCCTACATCCACAGTCTTCTTATGGGCTTCCAGGGCAATAAGGTCCAAGGAATCTTCCATTAGCTCCTGAAGATTACAGGAGGTATATTCCAACTCAAGCTGCCCGGCTTCAATCTTGGAAAAATCGAGAATATCATTGATGAGGGAGAGAAGGACATCCGCTGAGAAACGAATCTGAGAGCTGTACTCTTCCTGTTCCTGATCAAGCTTTGTCAGATTCATCAGTTCAGACATTCCGATTACGGTATGGATAGGGGTACGTATTTCATGACTCATATTTGCCAGGAATTCTGACTTGGTTCTTGTAGCCTGCTCGGCTGCATCCCTTGCTTTCTTCAAATTCTGTTCATAAATATGCTGATCAGTGATATCTTCTTCCAGCATAAAAATTCGGGAATTACTGCTGCTTCTTGTCAGCTTGATCGAGAACCATCGTTTGTTGGCTGTGTTATCAGGAACAATAACAATAATCTGATCGTGCGGCTTTTGTCCCTTCAGGAAGGCTGCAAGAAAATCCTGCCACTCTTTGCGGACAGGTTCATAACGGAAAGTAAGACTTTCTCCCCATTTTTTGTAGTGAAATTTTAAACGGTCATTTCCATAGAGAATTGTCCCGTCATTCCCTAATACCGCAATGGCCCGGGGAAATTGATTAAAGAGTTCCTGCCAATTGATATTTTTCTTTTTTTCCGCCATCTGCTATTCCGCATTCTGATTGGCCAGGACATCAATAATCTTATCAATAATTCCCTCCGGTTTAAGTGGTTTAATCAGATAACTGTTAACCCCCAGCACTCTCGCCTTGAGGACACTCTCTTTTTTTGTCAAAGCCGACAGTATGATTGTGGGAATGATTATAGAATTCTTCTTCAGATACTCCATCACCTGAAAACCGTCCATATCCGGCATCATGAGATCCAGAAGAAGAAAATCAAAGTTCTTCTGTGCAAGATCTTCTGTGAATTTCCTCCCGTTTGAATAATAGCTCATGGACCAGCTGGTTTTTTCACTGGCCTTAGCTACGATTTTATGAACAATAAAGTCATCATCAACAACAGCAACTTTAAGATTCCTGCTTTTCAGGCCTTCAGTCATGTTTCTTCCTTCATCCTGAAAATTAAGCTGAAAAACCTCATTTCCCCTCTGATCATCCTTAGAGGAGAGGAGTACATCCTGAACACCATCCTGTTCCGATGTCATTGACTCAAGGCCTTTGATTCCCAGGAGTCCGCTCACAGCCTTCTCAAGAGAAGGTGCAATTTCAATTGACTTATACTCCATATGATATTTGATATAATTCTTGATATCCTCATCAAGAGTGAGGATACGAACCTGATTGAAGGAGTCAACAAATTTATCAACCTCTCCAAGCAGACGGTCCAGTTTCGGCTTATCCTCGGGACGCATCTGAATATCTGTCAAAAGAATCAGAATCCGCGGATACTGAACCTTATAGAGCTTCAGGAGTTCGGCAATTTTATATTGAAGAAGACTGATCTTTTCGTTATTAAAACCCCTGGCAATCTCAATAAAGAGAATCTGATCATTAAGATGAGCATCAAGAAGACAGGGAGTTTCATCCACCCTGATGTCCACACCCAGTATCTCTGAAAGAGCTGCAAGAAGAGCATCTATCTTAATGGGTTTATTCAGGAATTTTTTTACACCATAGGGAGCGACTTCCAGGATCTTCTTGCGGTCCACATTGGCAGAACACATAATAACAGGGAGATCCTTGGCATTGGGGTCCCGCATCTTGTCCTTGAGTACATCAAGACTGCTTTTACGGGAGAGCAAATAATCCATAATAATGACGTCTGGCATGAAACTTCTTATCTTGGACACTCCGTCCAGTCCATTAATGGCTGCATTAACATCAAAGCCATAATTGGTCAGCTGAGACTGCATGAACTCACGGTACATGGATGCATCATCGATTATAAGAACTTTTTTCATTTATAAGGAACCTTTTGTGGTGTATTTTTAATATACACTCTTATTAACGGTTTTAGAAAGGGATAAATTGAGACTTGTCTTCTATTACTTCAACCCTTTGTCTCTAAATACCGAAAAAGAATCGATTGAATCTTTCTGCTTTTCAAACCATAATCCTTTTATGGAAGAGTTCAACTGCCGTGGAAAACTGAGTTCAATGACCATCGAATCAGTCAGACCCGATCCGGATCAGCCGGCACAACAGGAAGAACAGAGGCTCTTTGTAGCCAAACTCTTTTACGACAACAGCGGTCTTCTTATCCAGAGACAGGAATCTCGAAAAACGACCTTCTACCACTACAATGATGACCATCTTCTGGAAAAAGAAGTGGAAGTCAGAAATGACGAACAGATCAGCCGTGAACGCATTTATCAATACTCTGCAGGCAGACTTCTGACTGAAATTCAGGATGATGAAAAGATCAGCTACCACTACAGCAATAAAGACATACTCAACTTTACAACAACATGGTCTTCAGGTATTCAGGAGACCATCTGTTCATACGGTTATGATGAATATAAGAATGTGATCCTCAAGGAGATCAGAGATCCCGAGGGAGTCCTACTGAGAAGCTGCCGTCTCAAGAGAAATATGCAGGGACTTATATCCAAAGAGACCGTGATAAATCAGGACAATATGATTCTGGAACAGACCAAATACGAATATACGGCCTTCCATGGTGAAAACTGGTTGAAAAGAGAGAGCTACCGGATTGAAGAGAAGCAGGATCCAGTCATTATAGAAATCCTCTATAGAAACATATCCCTGGCGTCATCAGGAGTGGAATCAGCCAAAAATCAGAGTAGTAATTCAGAACCTCCGGAAGATACCATCATATCCCTGCCCGATCATTTTGAATCAAAGCCTTCCACAACAGCTATGGCAACAGTCGAATCAATAGATGATGCAAAATCAGATATTGAGATCCAGGAAGAGGAAGTCATCCCTGCTGAAAACGAAGTAATGTTTAAAAACGGCAGATACAAAGGGTCAGTAAACTGCAGCAATATCCCCGACGGACAGGGAGAATTCTGGGGAAGGGACGGCAGCAGATACAGCGGCACATTCTCAAACGGCCATTTGGACGGCAATGGCAACCTGCTTCATAAAAACGGCAGCAGCTACACCGGACAGTTTAAAAACGGTCTGCCCCATGGTGAAGGAGAATGTCTGTGGCCCAACGGCAGCAGATACAGGGGTCAGTTTGTCCAGGGAGAGATGCATGGAATCGGATCATTCACCTGGAGTGACGGAACCAGATTCACCGGACTCTTTGAACATAATAAAAGCACCGATCAGGGACTTCTTGAAAACGCAGAGAACCCGGGAGAAGAGAGTTGAAATACAGATGCCTCATACTCGACCATGATGACACATCAGTCGAAAGTACACCCCACATCCACTATCCGGCTCATATTGAAGTCATGCGCCAGCTCCGTCCCGGCCATGCACCTGCAACCCTGGATGGATGGCTGTTAAAGAACTTCTCTCCCGGTATTATGGAATACATGACAGGAGAACTCGGATTTTCAAAAGAAGAAGTTAAGGAGGAGTACAGAATATGGAGAGAATTCACTACTCAGCATATTCCGCCCTTCTTTCCAGGGTATCTGGATATACTGAGAGAATATAAAAACAGCGGCGGTATAATTACCGTAGTATCCCATTCTGAAGAGGATCTTATCCGCAGAGACTATAAACATGCAGATGCAGAAGATCTGCCGGAACTTGTATTCGGTTGGGATTTTGATACTGAAAAACGAAAACCCAATCCCTATCCTGTTCTGGAGATATTAAGACATTATAAACTTAAGCCCGAAGAGGTGCTTATTCTTGATGATCTGAAACCGGCTGTTGAAATGAGCCGCAGAAGTTCGGTTCCCATAGCGGCTGCAGGCTGGGGACACAATATCCCTGAAATCAGGGAGTATATGAAGAAGCACTGCAGCTACTATCTGGAAACTGTTGAGGAGTTCAGGAAGCTGCTGTTTTCTTAAGAAATTCTTCGATCTCTTCTCTGGTCTTGGCATCCTTACTTACAAAACGGCCACATTCCTCACCCTTACTGTAGCAGATAAAACTGGGGATTCCGAATACATTCATCTCCTGGCAGAGATCAAGAAACTCATCCCGCTCCAGGGAAATAAAGTCAAATTCATCTCCATAGACCTTCTCCAGTTCAGGAATTATAGGTTTGATCACATGGCAATCGGGGCACCAGTCTGCTGTAAACAAGGCACACACATATTTATCAGAGGCAAGGGCCTCGTCAAATTCACTTCTATTCTTCATATCTTTCATAAAATTTCCTCTCATTTATTAAATTCAAAACTTCACTGCCAATTCAAAAATTCAGACTGTAAAATCAGATTGAATCGCTTACAATATAGTTATACAAAATTACAATCATTCTGTTCTTAAGACAATGAAAAACAGAAATTTGAATACAGGAGAATATGATAATGTTTGATAATGTGGATTTTAGCAAAAGTGAAGGAAGCAGAACAGATCACAAACTGACGCTTCTCGGATTAACAACCTGCAGCTTCTGTAAAAAGGGAAAACAGTTTCTGGATGACAATGATTTCAGCTACGACTACCTGTTTCTGGACAAAATTGATACTGAGCTGAAAAAGAAGATGAAAATTGAGTTCACAGAAAAGTATGATAAGCGTCTCAGCTATCCTACCCTGATCATTGACGATAAAGAGATTCTTACAGGATTTATACGCATTGCCTGGGAAAAAGAACTAATGGAACAAGAGTAATCATGAGGGAGAAGACAATAAAGGATGTACAGATTTTTCTCGAAGCTGTCACAGTAAAGCAGGATCTTCTTCTAAATCCCGATAAGGATCATATCGAGTCAATAAAAGAGGGTCTGATGGAGATGTATAACAGCCTCGGCTATTACTGTTGTCCCTGTCGTGAATCCTGGGGAGACAAAAAAAAAGACAGGGACATCTGCTGCCCCTGTGACTACTGTAAAGCTGATGTAGAAGAGTTCGGGCAATGCTATTGCGGACTCTTCATTTCAGAAAGCAGCCGGGGAAAGGAACTGAGTTCCATCCCGGACCGTCGTGGTGAGGAGCTATATCCCTGATCAATCCTCAGGAATATCTCCCATTGCTCTGAGTTCACTCAGGGCAGCATCTTTTTCTTTAACCTTGGTCTTTTTAATAGCCTTACGCAGAACAGTATTCCACTGTTTTTCAGGCTGATCTTCTTTTAACTCTTCCAGAAGCATCATTATATCTTCACTGGATTCGATATTATAAATTTTAACATCGTCATGGAAAAACAAATCGGCCAGCTCAGAGATGTATTCACCTATCTTCCGGTCACCTTTCTCCATTTTTCTCTGAAGAACATCTTCTTTTTTTCTGGCTTTTTTTAAATCCCGGTCTTTCCGGGCCAAGTCTGTGCTTTTCATAATCTACCTCACTTAAAAACCGCCTAGACTATAACTCTAAGCCCGGTAAAAAATCAACACTTCTTATGGCAGTTTTAGAATATCGCTGCCGTCATGAATCCCCCAGAGCCACTGATCGCGGTCTCCAAGCAGTGTTGCCATAAGAATAGCCTCTCTGTACTGAATAACTTCCCGCCAAGGTTCAAATATATTTTCGGCGCTATGAATTCTGATTATATAGTTCTCCTGATAATGATTCCAGACCGGTTCCAGCCAATCAGCATTTCTACCCTGATAATACCCTTCAAGTACAGCTCGGATCTCTTCCCCTGCTTTCTCCAGTGTAAATGAGAAATTCACCCCGTCTCTACTGTAATAATAGACTCCGTCCATCTCCCTGAGAATCAGAGAATAGGCTCCCTGCCGAATCTCCTCCTCCCTCTCCGAAGAGAGAACCACTGCCGTCAGATGACTGGTCTCTTCCCATGCGGGAGAGGCAACGGGGTGAGTCTTTGTACGGGCAAAGGCCGACATCTTTACAGTTCTGAAGACAGAGCGGTACTCTGAACGTCCATAGGAACCGTCATCAAAATCATCATATATACTGACGAACTCTTCATCTCTATTCATACCCCATGTCTGAGCAGAATCAGTTTCTGCACAAAGAAAAAATGGGACAAAAAAGATCAGAACTGCAATCCATAGCCTATTATTCAGCTGTTTCATAATTAAAATCGATCCTCTGAAGCTTAAGACCGGCTCCTCCGAATAAATCACTTAAAAGAAACCGTGCTGTTTCTTCCGCCAGATCCAGAATACCCTCATCCACTGCCAGCTTAGCGATTTCAGGAGTCAATGCAGTGATAAAACGGCTCCACTGGGAGGGTGACATCTCAAGCTCGGGATATCCGCCATCTTCAGCTATTCTGTCTTCAATAATTATAGCAGTTATTTCGGGTCCGGGCAGGGTCAAAACCACTTTTCCATCCGGAAGCTCTGTATCAAGAAAAATAGATTCTTCATTAAAATTAAAACCGGCTCTTGTCCTGGTTGAGACAACAATGAAGTCTTCTCCTCTCCCCGCCGGATCAATTCCACACTCCCGACAAAGAGCATATAATTCTGCATATTTCCACATAAAGGGAATCTCTCTGTCAAAATAGAATTCCTCCGAAGCCCGCATGGGAAACTCTTCGGGAAGATTTTCAAACTGCCGCTGCAGAAACTGCCAGTTAACCTCATCACCCTCATCCACAAAATCATAGGGAAAGATAAGCTTGAACCGAAACTCAGCGGTCTGCAATAGTGAGCTTTCACTGCTCTCGATAAGCTCTGTATAAACATGGGTGATCCGTTCCGGCTGCCAGGGGAAACGGATGATTCCCTTTTGAACAAGAAGAAGGAGAGTGAGGAGTACAGAAAGTACCAGTAGAATAATCATCAGCCGGATTGTCTTCATATACCTGCCCTCTCACGAAATACAACCTGAATATTGTCTACACCTGCAGCTCTGAGAATTCCTTTCATAAGAATGACAGCCTTATCTTCGGCAGCAGCAGGAAGTCCCTGATTCACAGCCTGCTCTTCTATAGAGTCTGCCTCTTCAGAGACAAGAGGGAGGAAGTCACCGGTATTGATACTTGAGAATTTTTCTTTGATTAAGATTTGTCTGAAACTTGTATCATCCGCATCAACCAGAAAGATACGTCCAGGCGGAAGAATAAGTCGTGCCTGACCGCCCTTTACTGAGAGGTCAAAACCTTCAGAGAGATCCACTCCGGCCTGAACAATAAACTCTGCTGTAAACAGAATGGATTTATCCTGGATAAAATTCTTTTTTTCTCTGGTATAAAAAACTGATCTGTACAACTGGGTAACCGTTACCAGTTCACCCAGCTGCTCCAGCTGCCCTCTGATTTCACTGACCCTTTTCTGCTCTTTCTGCCTGGTCAGGTAAAGGACAGAAAGGGGCAGTGCAAGTAAAAGAATAAGCAGACAAAGAGCCGGCAGAGTAATTTTAGAGGGAGAAGACTTCTTTTTTCTGACTGTCATAACTCATTATGAACCCGAAGAGAAAAAGAAATCAATCATTTATTTAACAGCAAACTATACAGATTTTTCCATCAGCGGCTCAAGGAGCTTACAGGCCAGTGTAAACTGTCTCTTATAGTCCCCGCCGAAGGAGAGAATCGTATCATCTTTATCAAGACGCTGCTGAAAATCATTGCCCAGTTCCTTTAACCGGCTGATCATTACAGGTCCGCTGTCGGGATTGCTCACAAGATAACGCGGGCAGCCCCCGGAACCGAGAATCAGTACGGCCTCCATCTGCTGAAACAGACTGTTGAATCCGTATCCGTTCAGCTCAGATGATACGGCAAAAGAAAATCCTTTTTTCAGAGCATCATCATACCCTGGAATGTCCTTAACACGGGAATCCTTTTCACCGCAGAAAACAAGAGTAGCCAGGGCTATATATGTCGGGAAAAAATGGTAATCGTTCTTATCATCTTCCGCAATCTCGAGAGGAGAAGGTGAAACACTCCAGGAACCGGCATCCAGTCCCTCCATTCCATCTCTCTGCCCCTCCACCAGAGAGCGGCAGTACTGTAATAAAGAATCCTGTGAGTACTTCTCATTAGGGACTCTTCCGGCAAGAATATGCTCCAGAAAGATCCGCATCTGACCAACCCGGGAAGTCATGCTTTCATAATCATTATCTTTGTTTGTTAGGAATTTTTTTACTGTTAATATCATAAAAGTATTCTACTGAAATGAACAAAACTTGGAAAGCCTTTCAACCCGTCGGTCTCTACTATAGAATAGGATCATGGAAGATAATTTATCAGGAACAATACAGGATAATACCCACAATCTTTTAAAGAGGGTTTATTACAGCGATACAGATGCAGGCGGGGTTGTTTATCACAGCCGTTATATTGAAATGGCGGAACATGCCAGGAGTGAACTGATACGCCTGCTTGGCGGAGAGCAGCGAGGCCCCCTCCAGGAACAGGGAATAGGCTTTGTCGTCCGCTCACTGAATGTAAGCTATAACAGACCTGCATTTCTGGATGATACTCTTACTATAAAAACCAGTATTACAAAATGTGAAACATTCACCCTTATTTTTGATCAGAATATTTATAGAGAAGAAGAACTGCTCTGTGAAATAAAGGTCAAGACGGGATGTGTCTCTCTCAGTGAAGGAAAGCCCACAGCAATGCCGAAGGACTGGCAGGGATTAATCCGGGAGAAAATGCTCTCGTCCAAATCAAATATCCGCTGAATCAACAGCGGATATTATATAGTGTTACCAGGTTCCCAGATTATCTTTAACAGCCTTGCGAATAAGGTCCTGATACTCTTTCTTTGTTGCATCATCAAGTGCAGGACGATCTTCTTCAAGGTGACGGATATATGCTTCTACCCCTCCGGATTGATAGCCGGTCTTCATAATAGGAACCTGCTCTGAGTCCATAAGCCAGAGAGTGGGGAATCCCTGAACACCGAAAACCTGAGCCATCAGCTCATTCTGTTTTTTAACATCATCAGAGAGTTCAATACCATTAGGAAAATCGAGAAATACCAAAACCAGATTCTCTTCAGCATATTTCTTAAACTTAGGGGTCTCAAATACTTCATCCCGAAGCTTGAGGCACCAGGAGCACCAGTCTGAACCTGTAAAGTTCAAAAGTACGTCTTTACCGGTGTCTTCAGACTCGGCAAGGGCTTCCAGAATATCTGAACTCCAGCCCTGGGGGGGATAGCTTTCTGCGGCGACGGAAAATGCTGATAAAAAAAACAATATCAGGCTTATTCTGAAAGTCTTCTTCATTGACGACTCCTTAATCTTAAACATATACTTCTAAATATATATATTTATTCGAAAGAATTCCAGAAAAAACAACTGTTTATCTCAATCCGACAATGCATACCACCGTCTGTCAGACTATTCCTGATCCCATTTTTTGAAGATAAGCGAGGTGTTTATTCCTCCGAAGGCAAAATTGTTACACATTGCATATTCAGGATTAAATTCTCTTCCATCTTCCTGTATATAATCAAGCTCCCCGCAGTTGCTGTCCAGCTCATTCAGATTCAGGTTCGGAGCAATCCATCCAATATTCATCATATTGATAGTCAGCCAGGATTCGATTGCCCCGCAGGCTCCAAGAGTATGCCCAAAATAACTTTTCAGGCTACTATAGGGGATTTTTCTCTTAAAACAATTCCGGGTGGCCTGACTCTCTGCAATATCTCCATGCTGAGTGGCTGTTCCATGGCCGTTTACATAATCAATATCATCCGCTTTCAATCCACCGCTTTCAAGAGCAAGGTGCAATGCCTGCTCCATGGTCTCTTTATTAGGCTGCGTAATATGAACTCCATCAGTATTAGTTCCAAAACCGACAAGCTCTGCATATATCTTAGCCCCTCGTGCTTTTGCGTGTTCATACTCTTCAAGAACTAGAGTACCTGCCCCTTCCCCTATAACCAGACCATCTCTGTCTTTATCAAATGGACTGGGTGATGTTTTAGGAGCATCATTTCTGGTACTGGTGGCAAAGAGGGTATCGAATACTGCAGCATTGGCAGGACCCATTTCTTCAGCTCCACCGCATAGCATAACAGTCTGCTTACCTTCACGGATGGATTCATATCCCAATCCGATTGATATACTGCCGGAAGTACAGGCTGTATTTGAGGTCAGCATCCGGCCGGTAAGCCCGAAAAACACACCGATATTCACAGCACAGGTCTGAGGCATGGATTTTATATATGTAGTTGCTGAAATTCCCTGAACTGTATCGTCCGTAAGCATGGAGTAAAAGTCCAGAAGAGCATCCACATTTCCCGTAGAAGAACCATATGATATTCCTGCTTTACCGCTGGTGAGAATAGGATGATCTATAAGTCCTGCCTTTTCCAGAGCCATTTCAGTTGCATGAACAGCCATATAAGAAACTCGTCCCATTCCTCTGGTTTTCTTTCTTGGATATTTGGGTGCTGTCCAGTCAGCCGGTGCGGCCAGCCTTGTATTTAAACCATCATAGCGGTCCCATTCACTCATACGGACAACGGCATTTTCCTTAGCTCTCAAGCCGGCTTCGATAGTGTCCCAGTCACTCCCCAGGGGAGTAATAGCTGCACCACCCGTAACTACTACACGTTTGTTCATATCATTCCCCCGTTCACAGAAATGACCTGTCTGCTGATATAAGAAGCTCCATCGGATAATAGAAAAGCTGCCAGAGAGCCGACTTCCTCTGGTTTCCCCATGCGTCTGAGAGGAACAGAAGAGCTTATATGATCCCAGGGAATATCCTTGGTCATATCACTTTCAATAACACCGGGAGCAATACAGTTCACCGTAATTTTTCTTTTACCCAACTCTACGGCAAGAGCTTTAGTCGCTCCGATTATCCCCGCCTTGGAGGCACTGTAATTCACCTGTCCACGATTTCCGATTATTCCGGAAACTGATGATAAAGTAATAATACGTCCGCCCTTCTTTGCCCTTACCATGGGCATAACCAGGGGATGGAGAACATTATAAAATCCATCAAGGTTAGTATGAACGACATAATCCCAGTCTTCTGATGTGATAGAAGGGAAGGCGTTATCAGAGCTGACTCCGGCATTGCAGACAACACCATAATATGTACCCAGTTTATCCATATCCTCTGTGAGGATTTTTTCACATTTATCTCTGTCTGATATATCAAAGCCCAGTATGGAGCTGGATGCACCCAGTTCAGCTGCAAGAGCAGCTGTCTCTTCCGCACCCTTGATATCCTTATTGTAATGAATAGCCAGATCAAATCCATTCTCGGCTGCAGCCAGAGCAATTGCCCGACCGATTCCCTTACTGGCCCCTGTTACCAAAACTCTTTTCTTCATATTATTTTATCCTGTTTATCGAACCTTGTTTATGCAATGGAAAATTTATCAGTCCACTGATCCATAAGTTCTTTATTATTCTCAACAACACTTAATACAGCACTGCAATACAGCTTATCACCAACCAGAGCCCTGCCTTCAAAAACAGCAACATCTCCCTCCCGGAATTCCTCCAGAACCTGGATTGTCACCTCATCGGCCAATTCGAACCATGCCTGTTCCATGCTGCAGTCCCTCACACCCATAATAAAACCGATCTTGGGAACTCCCCCTGTCTGTACATGGGCAATCCCCGAAAGGAGAGCAATACTCTGAGCCATATACTCAAAGGAAACCCATACGGGCATCTTCATCTGCTTTTGATCAAGAAACTCACTCGTCTCAGTTATCACCAGAGATGTGGTGATACAACTATCGTCAAGATTGTAATCTATAGCCTGATCAAGCAAAAGCATTGATGACTGATGAGGTGAATATTTAAATAGTTCCGGTTTCCTGCAAGGAAGAGTCAGAGCATTCATGATAAATCCTTTCTTATGACCAGGCTTACATTGCTGCCGCCAAAGGCATAGGAATTACTCATACAGGAGTTTATCTGAGCTACAGTCATTTCCTTACTGCAAAGCTCAAGATCAGGAAACGAGTCATCCGTTTCTCCATCCCAGAGATGAGGAGGCAGCTGTTTTTTTCCGTTCAAAGACGACATAAGAAGCCAGCATATCCCCAGTTCCATGGCCCCGGCTGCTCCAAGGGTATGACCAATCATACTTTTTGTGCTCGACGCTGGAGGTAAAGATTCAAAAATAAGATCAGTAGCCCGGGCTTCCATTGCATCATTCAGGGCTGTTCCGGTTCCATGGAGGTTTATGTAATCAAGGGATTGAATTCCCGCATCATCCAGGGCTCCTTTCATGGCTGCCGCCGCACCACTTCCTTCAGGATCGGGTGCAGTTATATGGTGAGCATCTGAACACTCAGCACAGCCTGCCAGTACGATGGATTCCTCTCCGAAATTATCTCTTGAGAGAACCAGCAGACATGCCCCCTCTCCCAGATTTATACCATTTCTATTTTTACTGAAAGGGTTGCAGTCAGAAGGGTCTACCGCCTCAAGTGCAATAAACCCCTTAAGTACAGAATCAGAAACTATATCTGCTCCTCCGGCAATGACAGCATCTACCACTCCGGCCAGAAGCATATTACGCGCCATTACAATGGCACCGGCACTTGAGGTACAGGCTGTTGAAACTGCCATGGACAGAGAACTCAATTCAAAATATTTCTTAACAAATTCCACAGGAAAATCAGCCTGCTGATTTTTCAGGGTATACCCTTCTGGAAATCGGCCATTCTCAATATAGGCACGGTGAGCCCGCAGAGACTCTTCTGAACCATTATCAGTGGATCCTAAAATCACGGCAATTCTGTCACGGCCGTATTTAGAACTCAGGAGTTTAACTGCAGGTGAAATCTCCTCACAGCTTTGTTTCAGAATGGATATAATCCTCTTGTCATCACTATCCCTTGTACAGTAGCCGACAGAATAGGAAACATCATCAATTTTTTTACTTGAAAAAGAACGTTCTCCCTTCAGGATTCCACGAAGCACAGCCTCTTTTCCTGATGCCTGGGAATTGACAATTCCAATATCATTTATATAAATATGATCCATCAGACAGGATACTCCTCTATACGATAACTGTAATCTCTAAGATAATTTGTATACTCCAGAATATTATTAACTCTTTTTATTTCAATAATCAGATCATCATCGGCAAAAAACTGTCTGGTCCATCCACCTTCCAGGGTCTGAACCTCCATTCTTATTCCTGCATCATCCATTATCTCTTTAAGAGAATCTTCAGGATAATAGCAGAACTGAAGGTCTGCTATCATATAAAGAGGATTTGAAATAACGACAGAAGAGAGTCCTGAAGATTTCACTTCACCACCCGAATAATACAGTTCATAAACGGTATTCCCCAAAGCAGTGAAAACGACAATGCTGATCTCCTGCCGGTTGAGGAGCAGATAAGCCGGCATGGTATAAGTTTTATCCTTATACCTGCCGTCAATAATCTGCTGCATTTCCAGATTTTCATCCAAAAGTTCAAGATCAGGCAATTCCAGCTGTATGTCGTCAGTAATATATACAACAGGCTTTATTTCATCATCTGTTTTCTTTACACTTGTACAGGAAAACATGAGAACACATAACAGTAATATGGAAGCTTTTTTCAATAAACATCTCTCTGGGATAACTGAATTATGAAGCCAGTATATATATCCTTTGTTGATCTTTCAATAAACAAAGACAAGGGTGAACAAAATGATTCAATTAAAGCAAGCTGGAAAAGGATTCTTATTAAAGAAACGGCTTATCCCAACCCGGAAATACGGACAAACAGTAATGGGAAACCTCTGATTATATATCCTGAAGGGTGGTATTATAATATTTCTCACAGCTCCGGGATTGCAGTATCCATCCTGGGGAATATCCCGGTGGGCATTGATATTGAAAAAGTATCCTTGAAACGTGATACAAAATCCCTGGCAGAGGAGTATTTCAGGCCGGAAGAAATTAAATACTGCTGTAAATCTCAAAAACATTTTTACTGCTTATGGACCAGGAAGGAAGCATGGATAAAGCTTCAGGGCTCAACAGTATGGCAGATGAGAAATACTCCTGACATGAGTACTGCCACAGAAAATATTCACACCTGGCAAATCTCAGATGGTGAAACAGACTACTATCTGTCAGCTGCTCTTGATATCCCTGAAAAGGACAAAGAGATCAGGATTATCTGGAGTGGAATAGAAAACCTGTCACTAAGCCCTCAGGACTCATCTCTCAAAATAGGCATGGATGAGCAAAGCAGTGTGATTAAATAAGTCCATGCTATTCCCAGTGAAACAGTCATGCCGAAGAGTGAAGCAATTGAGGTGAAACTCAACATGCCGAATGCCAGAACCGTTGTCAGGAAGCTCATGCTGATTGAAAGCATAACCCTGTTTCCTCTCTTCCCTGATTCAAACAGAAGAATCAGATAATCAGTCCCCATTCCCGGAATCAGGATTAATCCGACAATTACAAACAGATTGACAGGAACTCCTGCTAACATGAAAACAGAGAGGGTGATAAGGCTGGAGATCACGGGAATACCGACAATCAGCAATGCCTTTTTCCACTTATAGCGCAAACTCAGACCAATAAAGATAAGAATATAGGATATAAGAATAATCTTAATCATTAGCCGGCTTAAATCCTTCAGCACCGTCTCTGTATCACGTACCCTGTCTACCAGGTATACCCCCTGATATTTCCCACTCAGATCTTTTATGACTGCATTATCCTGTACTCCAAAAAGGAGTATGGATGTGTAGTAGGAGTCAGCAATCCGGGAGATATGCAGACTTCTCAGGAGTGAACCGGGCAGGAGTGTATTCATATCATCCAGTTCCAAGTACCGCGGCGGGTCTGCAAAACCATCCGAAGGGACAGCAGTTTCCAATCCAAGGATAGACATCTGCTCTTCAATTGAGGGCATAATCACGGTCTCAACAAGAGATAGATTATAATCCTGAGTCCTCCTGGAGGGGAGAAAACGGGAGAGGCTCATATAAGATTTCAATAGCTTTTCATCTCCCAGCCGGGATAGATCATCCCTCAGAGATTCCTCCAGGGTCAAACAGTCATCAAGATTATCTGCTTCTACAATCAGATGTATTCCTGATGATTCATGTGCCAGAATCGAAGCACTCTTCTGCTCCCAGCTCAACAGCTGATCTGACATTGTATAAAAATCACCCAGTCTGTAACTGAGTTCAAAACGACTCATTCCAAAAAGAATAAAAAGGAGAACTCCTGCAGAAAGAATAAGCATGGAGATCTTAGAGAGTGAGAATCTATTTCTCAGGAGATTAATCTTTTCAAGTGCAGCATTTGAACAGGAAACGGTCCTCTCTCCCGCTGTTTTAATATATGGAAAAAGGAGAAGAACCGATAAAAAGGTACTGAACAGACCACAGATGGAAAATAGTGCCATCTGCTGCAGCAGGGGAAAAGAAGTGATAATAAAAGCGGCATAGCTGATCATGGTTGTAAGCAAACCGACAAAAATACCGGGAATGACATCCTTGATTATCATCTTCCCGGTTTTATTCGCAGCAGACCATTCAGAAAAGAAATGAAAGGAGTAATCCACAGAAATGCCGATAAGGCTGGTACCGAAAACTATTGTGAATATATGGATTTCATCAAAAAAGATTAGAGTTGAGGCCAGTCCGGACACAACTCCGAACAGTATGGCGGAAATGGTAAAAACCAGAGGCAGAACCGATCTGAAGACATAAAGAATAAGAAATATAATGAAAATACTCGAAATTGTGCTTAACAGAGTTATCTCTCTTTTTGATTCTGCAGCACTGAGATATGAATGAAAGGGAGCACCCGAGAGAATTATTTCCACATCTGAATTACTAAGCTGATCCCGAACTCTCAGGATTTCAGGAACGGGATTACTGTCAAGTTCAATATCAACGGCACCCCCCTTATAGTTCATTGAAACCAGAACCCAGTGAAGACCTTCAAACTCTCTTGTAAGAACCGAATCTCTTAAGGTCATGGAAGTATTTGAACTTACAGACTGATCCAGAAAATATGCAAGGCTGTCAGATGCCAGAAGAAAAGGGTCCTCCTCCAAATGATCCAGGCGTCCCATGGAAACGGGACTGAAAACCGTTATAAGGGCCCTCTCGGAGAGAGCAGGAACATCAGCTGCTTCCAGCAGGGTCTGTGTATCCGGAGACAATAGGCGATATCTATGCTCAAAGAGAAAGTTCTGATACTTATCAAGGATTTCAGTATCCATTTCAAAACTTATATCCTGAATATTTTCCATATAGATGAGCTCAGAATAAAAATCATCTGCAACAGTTCTTGCCTCTTCAAAATCAGCAGCCCCCACAAGAATGGTCATTGAAGATCCCAGACTGTCATTATACATAGTCTCGACCCGGCTCAGTTCCTTTGTCTCTTCAGATTCGGGAAGTATGGAGATCAGGCTTGTATTTATTTTGAAGGGGAGGCCTCTTGAGGCCAGCAGAAGAAGCAGGAGATGAAAAAGGAGCCATATTATTACTGGAGATTTTTTATTATTTTTGAAATACAAGCTGTTCATCCGCCGATAAATGACTGGGAAATTCCAGGGATTCAAATTCATAAAGGACCTGATCATCACTTCCCTCATAAATAAGAAAGGAATCAATATAATCTGAACCCCTCAGCTCAAATGCATCAACCACATCCCGCAGAGTTGAATCTTTAGGAATCAGGGCGATTGTCCAGATTCCACGACCCTGATCTTTATAGTAAAGTTCATATTCTTTTTCAATGACTTTAAAATCACCAATAAATATTGATTGTATGGTCCTGGAAAAACGGGCAAATAGATCATTATCTTCAGAACCTGTCTGCTGACGGTTTCCCCTTGAGTCAGTTTGAATCATGTACTTATCAGTTATGACTGTTGTTGACTGGAATGGTTTATTAAAAAGCCAGGCAATCCCTGATTCCGAATCAAATAGGATAGTCCCCGAAGATTGAAAAGAACGATTTATCCTGCTGATTTTCTTGGTCTGTATGAAGGCGGCCCTCATCACAGGATTTGTGGAAATCTGATTAAAAGTAGACTCCACAAGCTTTCGACTCTCATTATTAACAGGAAAGTCAAATATTTCATTTCCCCATAGGGATGAAATGACAAACAGAAAAACAGTACTGACAAATAATCTTTTCATCAATCGTTGCCTTCTCTTTCCCTGTATTTTTCAACAAGGCTGATAAAACAGCTGGGAGAAACAAGCTGGCTTTCACCGCTCTGCATATTTATAGCCATCTGTGTTGTTGTCCCCTTATTAAGAAGGACTCCTGTGTCTTTATTAAAAATATTATAAGCGATTTTAATTCTATTCTCATATTCAAGTAAGGTCGCCTTGATCCTGAATTCCTGGCTGAACAGCAGAGGACGCATATATTTCACATTCAGCCCGACAACAGGCCAGGCGTAACCGCTGCTCTCCATTTCATTATAGTTATAGCCTATCCTGTCCAGAAGCACACATCGGACCTGTTCGTAATATCTGACATAATTCCCATGATAAACAACCTTCATGGAGTCAACATCATAGAACTCAGCCTTCAATGTGATTTCGACAGAAATATGATCAGTTTTCATACGCCAGGTCCCAATGATTGCTTCTAATCAGATCAACCGTTTTTCTAAGATCTTTATCCAGAGGACGATCCTCTACGAGGAATTCAAAATACTCTGAAGTCTGATCCAGGATATTTTTAACCGGAAGAACTCCGACATCCTGAAGATCATTATCCCGTAATCTCAAATTCACCGCCTGAACAACCGCAAGCAGACAGGCTGCCCCGACCTGTTCGGATAATTCAAGTACCCGGATACAATCTCTGGCCGCAATGGTTCCCATGCTGACCTTATCCTGATTATGACACTCCGTTGACCGTGAGAAAACACTTGCTGGCATCGTATTCTTCAGAGCTTCTGCAGTCCAGGCACTCACGGCGATCTGAACAGCTTTAAATCCATGATTAAAAGAGTATTGACCTTCGGCTCCGGACAGATTCGGTGCCAGGCCTCTGTTAAATTTCTCATCAACCAGAACGGCAAGCTGTCTATCCAGAAGATCGGAAATATTGGCAATAATATTTTTCAGGGAATCCATAGCAAAGGCAATGTGTCCTCCGTAAAAGTGACCGCCATGAAAAATAGATTTACTCTCGGGATCAATGATCGGATTATCATTTGCACTGTTCAATTCATTCTCTATCATCTGTTTCAGCATATCCGCAGAATCATAGAAGACGCCGATAACATGGGGAGCACAGCGGATTGAATAGGGGTCCTGAATCCTTTCAGGGAGAATTCCTGTTTCACTATGTCTGTCCAGGTCCTGACGTATTCTTGCAGCAACCTGAGCCTGACCGGGATGAGGTTTTACATCAAAGAGTTTCTTATCAAAATGATAAGCATTCCCCTTCAGGGCAAGTGAGGCCATGGAGGTAATTTTGGTAGCCAGTCCGGCAAGATACTCTGCCCGTTTATAGGCAAGACAGGCAACAGCTGTCATGGCGGCAGTACCATTCATAATAGCCAATCCTTCTTTCGGGCGGAGGATATGAGGGTCAACTCCAAGTTCCTTAAGAACATCTGCAGATGGCCTTACTTCCTCTTTATACAGAACATCCCGTTCTCCAATCAACACTGCCCCTACATATGAAAGAGGGGTCAGATCACCACTGGCGCCCACGGATCCTTCCTGAGGTATACGGGGTAGAACATCATTGTGAATAAGATTTTCCAGCCCCTGTAGCAATTTATAACTTACACCGGAATATCCCAGGCTCAGAGACTGGAGACGGACGGCGAGAATGGCTCTTGTTGTCTCGTCATCAAAAAGCTCTCCCATTCCACAGCCATGAAAACGGGTCAGATGAATGGGTAAATCGTAATAATGTTTATCAGAGACAGTCTTGCTGCAGGAATCACCATATCCGGTTGTAACTCCATACACATCACCCTGTTTCTCTAATACTTCATCCAGGAACTCAGCTCCCCGGTCAATCTTTCTCTGATATTCAGGAGTCTTGTCCAGCTCTATGGAGCAATTTCTTTTAGCTATCTGCTCAATATCATCTATAGTCAGACGGTTGCCGTCGAATTTCATAGTTTTCATATTACGACCTCATACTCATTTATCTATTAAACTGGGATTTTCCCAGAAATTGAAAAAATTAAACCATTGATAGGGGTGCAGTTGACTCAGCTCTTCCAGATGCTGCACATATTCTGCTGTCAAACTCTGAATCATTATGCCTCTGTTCTTCCTGGTATATTCAATTTCCAGAGCTGATTTGTATACATAGAACTCATAGGGAGTGTTAAATTTACAATCTTTTTCTCTTAAAGCAAACATGTAGTACACAGGAGCTCCAAGAAGACAGGCCAGCACAAAAGCACCCTGAGGAAAATAGGCATCCTCTCCCAGGAAACTGTAAACAGTGTTCCTGTCCCTGTTGGTCCCTGATGTTCTGTCACCGGCAATTACAACAAGATCGCCCTTATCAATGCACTCTTTAAGATAGATCATCACAGTGGGATCAATTGATTTAGCATCAATCAGTTTGACCATGGCCTTTGGGTTAACCTCTTCCAACAGAGCATTGAATTGAGCCGTACCGGAAAAGTCCACAATTGAAATAGTTTGAAAATCAGGCAGCCTTATACCTGTATCCAAACTGCCGAAGGCTCTGAGCATCTCCATATTTCCCAGATGAGAACAGAGAGCAACAGCACCCTTCCCTTCTGCCAGTTGATTTGTCAACACAGCGATATCTTCAGTCATATTCAATAAAGATCCTGAATTACTGTCTCCCGACCAGGCAGCAAGCTTCTCAATCAGAGCATAAGAGAAACAGTAAAAATGACGGTAGATTGCCCGGAAACCTATCTTTTTACCACTTCCTTTCCTGCTTTCTACTTTTTGCAGAAATTCACGGCTGCTTTTACCGGCACTCCCTGAAAATAGGCAAAAGAAAAAAATCACCGGATAGAGGATGATCCTGATAACTCTGGGACCCAGATATTTATAACAGAGAAAAAGAAACCGCATCTGTCCCAGGGACCCCTTCTTTTCCTTCTCTTCCGACCAATGGTTCACCTGTTTATCGACCTTTTCTGTCATGATGCAATTTTACGATAAATAATAAGGGGTGATCTGAATATCATCCCGATAAAAAGACGTGTATGAGCAAGGCTGATCGCAACATTATCATGAAACATTCTAAAGTTGGAGCTTCCGTCTTCCGGATAAATAACCTTTATGGGAAGAAATATCATTTTGACATTCATCCAATGCAGTTTTACAAGAATCTCAATATCAAACTCCATTCTTTTTCCAAGCCATGAACCGCGGAAAAGACGTTTAGTAGCTTTTAAGGGATAAACACGAAAACCGCACATGGCATCCTCTATATCCCTTGAAAGAGTTTCAAGGGCGACCCAGAAAGTAGTAATTTTCCTGCCTGACTCCCTTGATGCGGGAACTGAATCATCATAAACGGGATGTCCACAGACAAGAGAATCGGGATTTTCGGATGAACACTTAATAAACGTCTGAATCTGTTCCAGATCATGCTGCCCGTCTGCATCAATCTGCAGGGCATGTGTAAACCCGGCTTTTTCTGCTTCTGTCAAACCATGAATAACAGCTCCGCCCTTACCCTGGTTCTTATGTAGACGAAAAAGGGTACACTCATCAAATTCACTCTCAATAGACTGCAACTGGATTTTGGTCTCTTCGTTGCTGCCATCATCCACAAGTATGACTGCAAGGCCAAAAGATAAAATTTTTTCAACAGCGTATCTGGCAGTACTTCCATGGTTATACACCGGAATCAGTGCGCAGGGTCTATAGGGAGAATTCATGACAATACCTCATAATGGATTTTTCCACTGGAGAGCAGAGTGTTATCTTCAGCATTTCTGTAATCAAAGTTAATCCTCATTTGATCCTGCACATGCTTAATACTGAGCTTTACAGATTGATTGGGGAAAATGGGATTCTTGAATTTCATCCTGGGAATCTTAACTACAGACAAAGAGCTTTCCAGCTGATCAGACATAATTTTAATAACCCAGTCGAACATAGCGAGAGCCGGCAGTATTTTCATCTCAGGAAAATGCCCTTCAAAATATCGATAGTTCTCCGGAAAAGAGAGGACTGATTCATAACTGTTGCCAGCGAAGCTGGAAGAAACTATATCGGGCAGATCAACGAGACTTTTTTCTATCATTTCTCTCATGGCATTCTCCGGTTTATCAAAAAAAACCACAATATCCTTTCTACTTATTTTGCCTTGTGAATTACGGGGAATTGATTCCGGATATCTCCATTTTTTAGGGAGAATCGTCGGGTGAAAAAATGGGCTCAGCCATTCTCGAAACCAGCGGTTCATATCCTTTTTATGCCAGCCCTTGAAATGCAGCTCACCTTTTGGATTCAACTGAAGCACTACAGCAATGTACTGCCTCCTCTCATCCATAAGACAGGCAACTGCATCAGCCAGGAATTCTGATTCCAGCAATTTATTCTCAATCTCATTAAGGGAGACTCTTTTATCTTCTACTTTGACAATAGAATCCTGTCGTCCATGAAGAATAAAATTACCGCAGTCCAGCAACTCAATAGAATCATCAAGGGGCAGCAGTTTTTCATCAATATATTCAGAAGTTAAGAAAGATTGACCTTCCCTGTTCTGACTGATCTGAACACAATCAAAAATCTTCCAGGATTTATCCCCTGGTGACTTCTTCCAGGCTATTCCTCCTGTTTCTGTGCTCCCGTAAATCTCTGTAACAGGATTGGAAAAAAAATGACTGCTGTTCTCTGCAACAGAGGGTGGCAGAAAGCCGCCGGAAGAAAATGCCCGGATATTACGATTCTTTATTTGTGTGACTTCGGGCATCTCCCTGAGTCTCTTTAAAAATGCAGGACTGGCTATGAGATTACAATTTCCATGATCCTCTTTCAGCAGTGATTCCGGAAAGGCCAGTTTCTTATCAAAAATTGTAGCCCCCGAGATAAGAGGGAGAAGTATAGAGAACAAAAGACCGTAAATATGCTGGTGACTGACGGTTGTATATGTTTTAGATCCCCTGAATAAATCTGACCAAAGAGAAAAAAGTTCCTGAAGCTCACGCTCAATTAAAGTTATTTTTTTTATGATCCTTTTAGCCTGGCCCGTACTGCCTGATGTATGTAATACAATCAGACCTTCAGTACCTGCTGATGGAGAATCCACCGGAGTATCGGGATCGACAACGATCTCCACAGGAATAACAGATCTTGATTCCTTATCAGTTAAAAGAGGGAGGCTGCCAGATTCCTCAGGTAATACCGGGAACAAATGGATGGTCTTACCTGAATGAAGAAGAGCAAGGAATGCAATACTGAATAAAGCAGGATTATCAAAATAGAGACCCCAGTCAGAGTAGGACTGTTTCTGAATATCTCTACTCAACGAGAGAACTGAATTATGAAACTGAGGCCAGTACACATCCCCGTCTTTTGTTGTAAAAACAGGATTATTGATTGAAGCCCATACTTTCTGAAGATATTCAATTGCAAAAATCATCAGGCTGAGACCCTCTTTCTTACAATCCACTCTATTGCAAACAACATTCCCATACAGATGTAAGAGATAAACCCGTTATATAGAGTCCAGATCTTATCATCAGCCCAAAAGACTGTAAAAAAGGCAATGCTGCCATTGATGATGAAAAAGCCGATCCACACAACTGTGACCTTTCGGCAATAATTTTCAATTGCGGATTTCCCTTCACTTTCAAGAATAGATTTATCCTGGAGTGTGGCAAAGCGGAATATCATATTGGGTCCCTTTTGTAATGTGAGAGAGAAACTCATCAATAAAAAGATATTCATAATAACCGGATATAGTTTTGCATAACCGATATTTTCAGTGAAATATGTGAGAACTGAAAGTATCAGCACTGCTGTAATCATTCCCCAGAATCTAAGATTCTGAATTCCCTTTCCTTTAGCATCATCAGTATAGGCCAGAAAATAGACTGTACCTACAGCAACGATAAACAGGACAAGCACTTTAGGGCTGGCATTAAAGAAATGCAGCCCTGCATAGATGAGAAAAGGATATAAAAATGCCAGTATTCCGGAGAAAACTTTTAATACAGATCGCATCTAAGAACTTCAGGAATCACTAAGCGCTACAAGGGATTCAAGAGCATCAACAATATCATTTATTGTCCTGACCTGTTTAAATACAGTAGGATCAATATTTTTTTCGGTAAATTTCTTGAGTTTAACGATAAGGTCAACTGCATCGATACTGTCCAGGTCCAGATCATCTTCCAGTAGTGAATCCGGAGAAATTTGATCTTTGGGAATTTCAAATGTTTCATTCAGTATTTCTACAATTTTTTCAAATATATCATCTCTGGTCATTATAAATTTCCTTATTTCCTTTTTTCTGTGATGAATTCAGCTAATGTATGTATTGAATAAAAATATTTCTTGTTGTCCTCATCTTCAGCAGACAAAGAAACGTCATATTTTTTCTTAATTGCAATTCCGAGTTCAAGGGCATCAATAGAATCCAGGCCCAGATCTCCTCCAAAAAGCTGTTGATCAGAAGCAATATCCTCTACAGAAAAATCTTCCAGATCCAATACATCAATCAGTAGTTTTTTTAATTCAATTTCCAATTCTTTCACAGTGACTCCCGGGCGAAAATAACAAACAAGAGTTCATTAGTCAATTGCCGTGCAGCAATTGGCCGCTCCATTTTTTCATATTTAGATATAGTCAGAACCTCTCTGACTGAGAGAACAAAATCGATAATACCATTATCAGGTGAAGATAGCAATTTATCCTCTTTCCCTAGGCCGGACGGCCAGACCACATCTATATGAACCGGCAGAATATCATACCCCGTGGCCAGGGCAAGATGTGATGCGCTTCTATGAAACTTGACTGGTTTGCCCTTAATGGTTCTGGAGGACTCAGGAAAGAGTATTATATTATGTCCCTTTTCCAGAGACAGACCGCACTCTTTCAACATCTCTTCAGAACCCAGTGAATTGGGGATGTATATCCTTGAGATAACTCCCTTTACAAAAGGATTTTTCCAGAGCTCTGATTTCACAATGCAATTGGCATTTTTTACATTGCCAATCAAAAAAACTACATCTAAAAGGGTTGGATGATTGGCACAGATAATCTTACTCTCTGCGGTTCTCAACTCTTCAACCCCATGAAGATGGATATTGAGAACCCCGGTAATAACCATAAGCTTGGTAAAAGAAGCAAAAGAGAGTTGAATGATCTTTCGCAGCACCCTCTCCTGTTTTTCCTGATTCCTGAAAAAAAGCAATATTGGAGGGAAAACCAGAAAGGTCAGTATAATCCCGCCCAGACCGAACAGAACGAAACAGAGCATTTTTTTTACTATATGAAAGAATCTTTTAAAATAAATCAAGAAGAATGACCACAACACCGGCTTGATAGTTTTAAGCTGATACAATCCTGCCGAATAAAAAAATTATTCTCAGCCTTCCTGAGATACCAGCGGAGAAAATCCAGGGGATGATCCGGTTCAATACCGGAATCACCGGAATCGCCGGAAGAAGTGAAAGAGAAGGAGAGCCCCGTAGAAGACTCTTGTACAAGGGAAACAATAAAGGCAAATGCATAGGCCTTCCCATTCAAATATGTCAATTCCCGATACTCTTCAGGAAGTGCCTCATCTGCAAATACTATTAAACAGGGCTCTTCCGGTTTTTTTTTCAACTGGGCAATAAGGGATGCAAATCCGCTCATCAAACAATGATCCCCTGAAAGCAGCACAGAAATACTCTCCTTGATGTTCTCATGAATTGATAATAGAGAGACAGGTGTATTGAATACTGACAGACTGAAAGATGCTGGCCTGACATCGCCCTCTTCAATCAGACGCTTCGTTATTTTATTCTGCTGAACTATTTCTCCGAAACGGCTGCAGAATATAAGCTTCATTGACCCTTTGTCCTGAAGAACCTGATGTCCTACCTCCAGAACCATCTTACTCAACTGACTAAGTCTTCGTCTGGAGATCGGTGGAAGATGGGAAAGAGACGGAACTGTCGCTGCCGACTCCGGAACATCCCCCAACTCTGATGTAGTGGAGCTTTCTGCCCAATCCAGCCATTTCTCAGAACTGTCCATCCCTGGAGCCCATGCATGCCAGTCGTGAATTTCGAGTAAAGACATACTAGATGCCGGACTTTCTGAATTTCAGTATGGAGTAATCATTAGGTCCGATACGATGGTCAGCATCTGCTAATTTAAACCCTGCTTTTTCAATAGCCAGGACAAGCTCATCAAAGCCGTACATTTTACTGTTGCCATTTGCAATGGATGTAAAATAGAGACTTGTAGCATGCAGTGAGTATGAAGCAGCAGGAAAACGCTGCTTATCCCAAAGAGGTTCCATAACAAAAACATCACAATTATCATCTATAGCGTTATGCACTTTATCCAGGATACCTGTGACCTGTTCCAGAGAGAAACAGTCAAGAAACTGACTCATCCATACAGCATCACAGCCCTGGGGCAGAGTCGTATTCTCTTTTAAAATATCGGCCTCATGTATAGAAATTCTTTCAGAGAATCCGGCATCAGCTATTCTTTTCAGAGCTACAGCGGCCTGTCCCGGGAGATCAACGATTGTGACCTTGACCTGAGGATCATAGTTCATACAGGCAAAAGACCACTTTGCAGTATTTCCTCCAATATCAAGAAGATGCTTATATTGTTTTTGAAAAACATGTTTCAGGGCCGATGGGAAGGCAGTGTCGGAGTAGTAGTGATCAAAGCGGAACCAGCTCTCTTTAGCATCATCCGGAAGTGATGAGAGACCTTCATAAACAGTAGGCCAGTCTCCGAAAACTTTCAGACCTGATGGAGCCCCCTTCTGCAGGGCTTCTTCCAGAAAGAAATTCCCCTCATAACAGACATGGTGCATAAAATCCATATTAGCCCTGGTCATATCATCATGGATCAGAAAAAATCCTGTTTTACCCAGATAGTAAAGAGTGGGATCACTGTCTTTGACTATCTTAATAACATTCATGCTTAAACCCATCTCAATAAGTACATCAAATGTATATGATTCAAGAGAGAGAGTTTCCAACAGATCCACCTTGGAGATACCGTCATCTCCGGCTTTAAAAATCTCATCAAGAATACCAAAATTTATCATGCACCTTGCTGCTTCAAAAGCAAAAGGACCAAACGCAATCTTCTGTGCTTCGAACTTTGCATCTACAGCCCGGATGTTGTCTTTACTAAAAGCATCCATCATCCATTCTTCATTATTACCTGACAATTTATTCTCCAGAGTTTCTATGTATTTATGTAAACTGTTTACAAACATTACAAGTCGATATATTTTTAAGAAAATCCATAAGATACTATCTTTTTATACAAAGGACATCAACATGAAATTCAAGCCATTATCAACATCTTTGTTTACTCTTTTAATGATTTTAACTTTTACATCCTGCTATACCACATCAGCCCCTTTTAACATAACCAGCGAAGGTTACCCCATTGAATCAGAAATGAATCCTCAGATACTAGAGAAAAGTATCCATCTCTCTCTATTGAATTACGGTTGGGAGGTGACTTCTAAAAATGAAGGGAAGATAACTGCCAAATATTCCAAATCTGAAGATTTGATAAATGCCAATATTGAAATACTGTTTGATACTGAGGGCTATTCCATCTCTTATGTTGATAGTAAAAATTTAGATTTTAATGACAAACGAATGACTATTCATAGAAATTATAACAGATGGATAGCTAACCTGAATAAATCCATAGCCGAAAATTATTATATATTAGAAATTATTTAATATTCAGGATTCAGTAGGCTCAATTGTCGCATTCTCGTCTGAAAGATCTGAAGACTCATCTTTTTCAGCGGCACTGTCTATTTCATCAACCACCGCTCTGGCAGTGGCCAGCTCTTCTTTCACAGCAGCTTCTTCCACTGCGGCTTGCTCTTCGGCAGCTCTCTGTAGAATCATATCAATGCGCTCCATATACTCTTCGTTGTATATGAAAAGCCCACCCATAATATTCTCCAGATCCTTCATGATCACAGTATCGTCGAGTTTAAGAATCTCTGAGCGGGAGAGGGGAAGAAGATAGGGTCTTCCGGGAACAAGAGTCATATAGAGACGGGGGTCAAACTCACCGATTACACAGCCCGAGAACATCTCGCCCTCTTCATCCAGTAAAAGCTCTTCTTTACTCAATTCAAGCCAGTCTGCGGGATATATATCAGTTCCTCCCCGATACCAGACCTTTACACCAAGATCTCTGATCCGGGTGATGATTTTCCTTATTCCGTCTCCCCACTGTTCTCCAAGGGGAACCATCAGGGCTTTCTGACCACGGTAATTCAACTCCAGCCCGTCAGCGCCCAGCTCAACAAGGCGCCTGGCCTCCTGGACAATACGGTTCTGCCAGCTTTCACAGTCAGGATTCATTACATAAAAATCCCGGTCATGGGCTCGTTCTTCGACTTGCTTACCGAGACTATCCAGAAAAACCGAATTCTGCAGTTCAAAATCATTTTCCACCAGACTCTTATCTGCAATACGCAGATTCAGATAAAAACTGACTTTCTGGCCTTTCCTATGAACCGCTCTGATAGCATCTTTAAGCCGCTCGGGACCACCCAGGAATCCTGAAGGTCTATAGTCCGGATAAAGGAGGTCATGACCATGGGCATAACCGAACACATGAAGCCAGTTATTTTTCCCCAGGTGTTTCTTCATGACTGCTGCAATATCCTCAAGAACAAGAAACCCTTTTTCCACAGGCACCATACAGTCATAGTCCGGTCCTATAAGACCGACCTGCAGGAGAAATCTTCCGGAAGGTTCCGGTATGTCCAGAACAGGCCATTTCACCTTATCAATTATTTTACTCATCCACTTCAGAGCCTCTTCCCGACCGCCCTGGTATTGAGTAAGTATCCAGCAGGAACGCCCGGTCTTTACCAGGAATTCGACCCTCTCTGAATTTTTACTTTTAACTGTAATCTGAGAAATTCGGCCCTTTTCATCGGGCATGGCACTGAGGATGATTCCCCCCTTGTCATCACCCATAATGATTGTACGGCAGGAAGCACTGACAGGATAGATGATTGACAGACCTCTGGTTTTGTTTTCAAGGCTTTCAAGGCCTTTATGAATTTCTGACAGCTGTCCCCGCTCACCTTCCTGATTGGGCCACCAGAACCAGCAGTTCTCACTGTTTTTTACCTCAGCATCAAGCTTCATTAAGCAGACCTGAGAACCTGAGAGTATACGGAATACATAAAGAGGACCGGATTTGGTCACTTCCATGGCTCCGTCTATATGAAGACGGCAGAGAAGATCATCACTGTGATAAATAACAGATTCGCTGCTCAAAGAAACTCCCTGTTTCAGGGAAGAGTGTTAGTTTCCCCGCAGATAATTCAGAACCATTTCTTCCGCCTGAACCATATACTGATCCAGTTTGAAGGCCGACTCATCAATTAGATACTGAACGGCAGCCCCCATTAGAAGGGATACAATCATTGAAGGAACACCCTCTGCCCTGGAGGCAGTAAAATCCTTCGCATCAACACCTTCCTGAATTACCTCATATAGATTATATCGCCAGTTCAGGTATGATTTTTGAATTTTTTCCTTCAATTCGGGGTCTGAAGTTCCCTGTACCCAAAAATCAAACTGAATATATTCAAGCTTTCTATTCTTTATTGAACGCTTCTTTTCTTCAAAAAAAGCATGGATCTTCCCAATAGGTGTACCGTCGGATTTTGCAAAATCAATGTCTCTTTCTTTCTTGAACTGATGAAGAATATAATCAAGTAGTTTGGAGAGGAGCTCCTTCTTTGTATGAAAATAATAATGAAGGATTCCCTGACTCATACCGGCTTCTTCCGAGATATGCCTCATCCGAACACCGCTGATTTTCTCCCTGGCAATAACATCCAATGCTGCTTGCATGATTTTATCTGCACTGCTGTCTTTCTCTTTTTGGCTCATAACTTATCCAATATACCATGACTCCACTAAAGAATCACATCTTTACTTATTATTCATCAAAAGCTAAGCTCCTGTTATGAAAACTTCAGCAAAGAAATCTTTAGTGATACTTCTGATCACAATGATCTTTATTTCGATATCCTGTTCAGAAAAAGAGACTCGGGATCTGTTCTTTTTCTACTTTGAATCCTGCCCATCCTGCGATGATTACAAACTGGCTGAAGATTTTAATAAAGACCTTCTCCTGCTCAATAAAACATCTGAATGGAATGCCCGGCACTACAACTTAATAGCACCCGAGGCAGGTGAAGCGCTGAAAAAAGTTCTGGGGGAAAAAGGATTACCCGATATATCCCGCTCTCTTCCACTGCTGATAATCGGAGATGA
This sequence comes from Oceanispirochaeta sp. M1, assembly GCF_003346715.1. Taxonomy (NCBI): domain Bacteria; kingdom Pseudomonadati; phylum Spirochaetota; class Spirochaetia; order Spirochaetales; family Spirochaetaceae; genus Oceanispirochaeta; species Oceanispirochaeta sp. M1. The sequence continues at coordinate 121,584 of NZ_QQPQ01000008.1, read as the reverse complement.
ATATATCAACGGTTATGAAAACATAGGTAAAAAGCTGGATGATTTCCTGGCGGAAAGATGAGAGTTCATCTGATAATGCTTTCAGAAAAATAGAACAAAAAGCCCCATACTCAGAAAGAGAACCGCACTGGCCAGTTTAATAAAACCCATCCTTTTCTGAAAAAAATCTAAAATTTTATCGGAATCACTTCCTCTGTAGAACAGGAAAAAAACCAGAATCAGGGGTAGTATGAAAGCTATGTTATAAAGAAACAGAGGCCCCAGAGCTGTCCAATTTTCCTGCTTGACCATATATACCAGCATGGGGAGATAAATTTGCCCCGTACAACCCAGCTCATAAACAGAGATAAGAAAACCTGCTGCAAAGCTGCTGATATAGACAAGGGAAGACCGACTGCTTGTTCTTACTACCTTATGTATCCGTTTCTTTGTTCCCGCAGAGAGCTGCAGAATCGACTCTGAAGCACGCCCCTGTCTAAAACGCAGGTAATCAATCATTGTCAGAACTGCCAGAATCAGAAGGGCTCCGCCCATAACATATTGGATGAGCGAAGAGAGTAGAGTGAATGAACCGGCCATCCTGATAAAACGAAAAGCTCCCAGTCCGATAAGGAAATAGGTTAGAAATACAGCAAGAGTGAAGCTCCCACCGATCTTAAGAATTTCAGATCCCTTTTTCTTCAGTAGACGAAGGTAGGAGATCAGAAAAATAAGAGAGGTGAAGGCACAGGGATTTATCCCGTCCAGAAGTCCAGCCAGAAAAACCGGAAGCCAGCGCAAACCGGGCAAAACAGCGTCCTCCTTCGATCCGTCGTTCATTTCGACAGGCTTAAAAGCAGCCGGATCTTCTCTTAAAACTGTGGGAAATTCCCCCCGGAGCTCTTCCTCTCCGCTGAACATCCTGCTGCCGGCAATAAGGATGGGAAAATCAACAACAGTTTCTCCCCTCTCATAGGCAAGAGCCTCCAGTAATTCGAAATTATCAGATTCGTAAATATTTCTCTTATCCGGCCGCAGAACAAGATCAAGCTCATCCTCAAGGGCCGGAAGATCATTGGAATAAAACAACTCACAGATTTCACATCCCGGAGAGTAGAAAAAATAAAAGGGGTCAATAAAGCTGCCTTCATCCAGATCGGTTCTATCAAGAACAACTGTACTGTCTGAGCCTGAAGATAAAGGTAGAATGGAATACATATAAGGAACGTCATCCCTCTCAGAGAGCATCAGAACAGGCATTGCTACATCTGGATGCAACACTCTTCCACGGACTGTAAACTCTCCTCGTCCATACGCTTCCAATTGAATCGCAGATGGGACTACACTCCACTCCTCTCCAGAGGGAATCAAATCAATCTGCAGAGCCCTGCTGTCATCATTGATAACAATGACTCCCTCTTCAAATTCGGACCCGGTTTCTGCGGGAAGAGTAAGATGCTCCGGTTCGAAGCGGAGTTCAGAAAAAAGAGGAGATGTGAAAACCGTCAACAGACAGAGGATGGCTATTATTTTTCCGGAATGGTTCAATCAGTCCCCGCTGTATTCAACAAGGATCTTATCAAGGTCTTTTCTTTTAAGTTCAGGTGCCTTCCAGTCATCCGATGGATAACCTACAGGCAGAATAACATAGGGTCTCTCATTATCAGGTCTATCCAGAATATCCTGTACAAAATTTATAGGTGCAGGAGTATAGGGAAGCGTACTGAAGCCCTTAAGATGAAGGGCCGAAATCAGAAAACCCGTAGCCATTCCCAGAGACTCTGCCGGATAGTAATGATTGATTTTCCTTCCGTTTGTTCCTCTCCCGTATTTCTGAAGAAAAAGGACTATAAGACAGGGAGCATCTTCCAGAAAGGATTTCTCAACACCCGTTCTTAAATCAGAGAGATCTTCTCTCCAGTTTTTGGTATTTTCATTTTCATAAAAACGGCTCTCAACCTTTTCGGCGGCTATCCGGATTTTTCTTTTTATGGATTTAGATGTGACAAGTGCAAAAGTCCATGGCTGGCAATTAGCACCGCTGGGCGCTGTTCCCGCAATGGCGATACAGTCCCTGATATCCTGCAGATTAACCTCACGGTGAGAAAAGTATCTGACAGAACGTCTGGACTGAAACTGTTCCAGTAGAGAGGGCTGATTATCCATATGCTTTACTGAGCCTCCATTGCTTCGGGCAGAACCAGAATAAACCAGGCTCCCCTATTCTCATTATTACCGGCACTCACTGAGCCTCCGGCATCTTCGATTATTCTTTTAACGACGGCAAGTCCCAGTCCGGAACCGCCCTTCAAAGAAGAAGACTGATAAAAACGCTCAAAGATTCGTACTCTGTCTTCCTCCGGTATCCCGGGCCCCTGATCGGAAATTCGGATTCCGACTCGGTGGTTGATTATAGTAATCCTTGCTGAAATCCGCCCTTCCACAGGAGACCATTTTACTGCATTTTCAAGAATATTGGATAGAGCCATCTCAAGTCGGTGAGGATCGGCCAGGACCATGCCCGTCGGTCCCGAGAGGTCCAGGAAGAGTTTGTTCTTCCCGCCTTTTCCATTGAGCCCCGTCCATGCCTTCCTGCATAAATCTTTCATAGAACAGATTTTACGGCTGTGATGGGACCGTTCGGTCTCAATACGGGTCAGCTCCATAAGATCCTGTATGATTCTGGATAGTTTCTCAACCTGCTGCCGGCTGTCGTCAAGAAGTTCTGTTCTTCTCTCTGCCATTGCGGGAAGATCACTCTCCAGCAGTTCAAGAAATGTTTTCAGTGCCGTCACAGGAGTCCGCAGCTGATGAGATGCATCCTGAAGAAAACGTCTCATAATATCCCGTTCCCCCTCCAGGGTATGAAAACTAAAAGACAGCTGCTGCCTCATACTGTCCAGGCTCTCTGTAAGCTCAGAAAGCTCTCTGCTGTTCGGTTCGGGAAGTACCACCTCCCAGTCCTGATCTCTAATAGAAGCAGCGACCCCTGAAAGCCGGATAATGGGCCGAGCCATCCTTCGTCCGATGAAACGTCCAAGAAAAATTGCTGCCACAACAGCCGCAACGGCTGCCGTAAGGATTCCTTCAAGAAGAAGTGATATGGGGTGAAAAAAATACTCATCAAAACGGAGAACCGTCAGGTGGAAGCCCTCTAGGGGATAAAAATCCAGATCTTTCCTGACAACCGGCAGCAGAGGCAGTGCGGAAGTAGAACTCAAATTCAGATCGGGATTGTCTGTTAAAGCGTAGGACTCTCCCGCCAGCTTTCCATCGGGGTATTCCAGACGCAGTGCAACATTATTCCTCAGACCATAACGGCTGAGGGCATAATTCAGATCTCTCAGGCTTCCTCCGTCCTGAAAAAAGCTCTCCAGTTCTCTGGAGGTTTCAACGGCAATACTGCTGAGGTGTTCGGCTTCTCTATTATTAAAAATACGGAGTGAGATGACGAGGATAAGGGACCCGACCAGGAGTATCGAAATCAGAGCAACCAGTATAAAACTGTAAACAAGGCGGACCTGCAGAGAAATCTGCTTCACTTCTTTCATTACTATTCTAGGATACCTTTTTTGGCTGATCCCTGCCATACAAAAAAAAACGGCCCCCATACGGGAGCCGCCTTTACAGAAAAAGAGTCTTATTTCTGGTAAAGAGGTCTTTCCTGGTATGTCGTATGGAGAAGATCATGAGCCTTATGACTCAGGGGTTTATCCAGGAAGTCCTTGTAGATCTTAACGATCTCAGGATTTTCGTGGGATCTTCTGATAACTGATTTTTCATCATCCGAATAGATACCGGCGATTCTCTTATCACGTATGTCATCTTCCGTACCGTAGGGCTGACCACCACCGGCGATACAACCACCGCGGCAGGCCATTACTTCGATAAAGTGATAAGGAGGCTCAAGACCTTTCTCATTGGCATTACGTATTTCATCCATAATAGATTTAACATTGGCCATTCCGTGTGCAACAGCAACCTTGATTTCAGTACCATCAAAGTCTACAGAACCTTTTTTGACACCTTCCATACCACGTACAGCAGTGACGTTGACATCATCAAGCTCTTTATCAGTAACCAGCTTGTATGCAGTTCTGACAGCAGCTTCCATAACACCACCGGTTACACCGAAGATGGTACCGGCACCGGAATAGGCACCGATGGGACTGTCTGCATCAGAGTCGGGGATGTTAACAAAGTCGATACCCGCTGTTTTAATCATACGGGCCAGCTCTCTTGTTGTAAGAACCAGATCCACATCATTTACACCGGAGGCATGCATATTCTCATCTCTTCCAATTTCATACTTTTTAGCAGTACAGGGCATGATGGCTACAGAATAAATATCTTCTTTCTTAACCTTGGCCTGATCTGCATAGTATGTCTTTGTTACAGCTCCCTGCATCATCATGGGAGACTTTGCAGTAGAGAAATGAGGAATCATATCGGGATAATATTTTTCCATATAATCTGTCCACGCGGGACAGCAGGAAGTGATCTGCGGCAGAACGCCTGTACCCTTGGTGATTCTCTGAACCAGCTCTGTACCCTCTTCCATAATGGTAAGGTCTGCAGCAAAGTTGGTATCAAAAACAACATCGCTTCCCATCATTCTGAGAGCAGTGTAGATCTTACCTGTTGTTATGGAACCGGGTGCCATGCCGAAGGCTTCACCCAGGGCTACACGGACGGCGGGAGCAATCTGTACTGCTACATGTTTACTCTCATCTTCTACGGCTACACAGAATTCAGCTGTCTGATCTTTTTCATAGATGGCACCTACAGGACAGTGAGCAGAGCACTGACCACACTTGATACAGGGACTCTCGTTCAGTAGAGCACCGGCCGCAGGGGCGATTCTTGTTTCATGTCCTCTATGAAGGAATTCCAGAGCCCAGACACCCTGCAGCTGCTGACAAACCTGTGCACAGCGTCCGCACTGGATACATTTAGTGGGATCAAATACCAGAGAGGCAGTTGATTCATCTTTAGGAAGTCTTTTCACATCCATGGGGAAGGGTATTTCCCTGATACCGAATTCCGCAGCGACCTGCTGTAATTCACAGGTCTGGTTTCTGGCACAGGTAAGACATTCCTGGGGATGGTTGGACAGAGTCATTTCGACTACTGTCTTTCTGATTTTCTGCAGTTCAGGGTCATGGGTAATATAGTTCTGACCGGGAACAACAGCAGTAGCACAGGCTCTTACCATTTTGGGAGAACCTTCCACTTTTACGACACAGATACCACAGGCTGCCCAGGGCTCCAGGTCGGAGTGTGTACAGAGAGTAGGAATCTTAATCCCGCCTTTTTTAGCAGCTTTCAGGATTGTTGTATCTTTTTCAACCACATAGGGCTGACCATTAATCTTTATTTCTACAGTTTCCACTGATTTATCTCCTTAAGACTTAGGATACGATGATCGCATCGAATTTACAGCCTTCATAACAGGCACCGCACTTGATACATTTGTCCTGATCAATAACATGAGGTTTCTTTCGTTCACCCTCAATACAGTTAACGGGACACTTTCTTGCACAAACGGTACAACCGATACATTTGTCAGCTATTATTTCGTAATGAACCAGATCCTTACACTTACCGGCAGCACATTTTCCTTCTTCAATATGCTGTCTGTACTCTTCATAGAAATTATCGATTGAAGAGAGGATTGGGTTGGGAGCAGTCTGTCCCAGTCCACAAAGAGCTGCCTTTTTCATTGCGGCTCCGATATCCTTCATCTTCTGAAGATCGTCTAACTCACCCTTGCCCTTGGTAATCTTATCCAGGTACTCATAGAGCTTCTTGGTTCCGATTCTACAGGGAGCACATTTACCGCAGGACTCTTCAACAGAGAATTCCAGGTAAAATTTGGCAACGTCAACGATACAGTCGTCTTCGTCCATAACAATCAGACCACCGGAACCCATCATGGAACCGATTGATGTAAGGCTGTCAAAGTCGATAGGAAGGTCCAGATTCTTCTCTGTAATCATACCGCCGGAAGGACCACCGGTCTGAGCAGCTTTGAACTTCTTTCCACCGCGGATTCCACCACCGATATCAAATACAATTTCACGGAGTGTTGTTCCCATGGGAACTTCAACAAGACCGGAGTTCTTGATTTTACCGGTGAGGGCAAATACTTTTGTACCCTTGGATTTTTCTGTACCGATTGATGAGAACCACTCTCCACCCTTGTTTATAATCACAGGGATATTGGCAAAGGTTTCAACATTGTTGATAACAGTAGGTTTCTGATACAGACCCTTTACTGCGGGGAAAGGCGGCTTGGGAATTGGCATACCGCGGTTTCCTTCAAGAGAAGCCAGAAGAGCTGTCTCTTCACCACATACGAAAGCACCAGCTCCCAGTCTTACTTCAATATCGAAATCAAAACCGGAACCAAGAATGTCTGTACCCAGGAGCCCGTAATCTCTGGCCTGCTGCATGGCAACTTCCAGTCTTTCAATTGCAAGAGGATATTCGGCTCTGATATAGATAGCACCCATTTTAGCGCCTACACAGATTGCTGCAATAGCCATGGCTTCCAATACGGAATGGGGGTCACCTTCAAGAGTCGAGCGGTCCATATAGGCACCGGGATCTCCCTCATCAGCATTACAGACAATGTACTTCTCATCATCCTCTACCTGTTTGGTGAAATTCCACTTCATCCAGGTGGGGAATCCCGCACCACCGCGTCCACGGAGTCCGGAAATTTTCAGCTCTTCGATAATATCGTCGGGCTTCATTTCGAAAAGACATTTTTCCATGGCGGCATAACCGTCACGGGCAATATATTCATCAATATTAGCTGGATCTATCAAACCACAGTTTCTCAGTACGATTCTGTACTGTTTCTGATAAAACTCGATATTGTCGATATCAAAGGCATCACCCTTTTCACCCTGTTCGGGTTTATAGAGGATACGGTCAACCATTCTTCCCTTAATGATGGTTTCAGAGATAATCTCTTTAGCATCTTCGGGAACGACTTCTACATAAAAGGCCTGCTCGGGGAGAACCTTTACAATTGGTCCTTTTTCACAGAACCCGAAACATCCTGTTTTTACGATCTGTACATCTTCGGCGACACCCTGAGATTCCGCTTCCTTCAGGAGAGATTTAAAAATATCATCTCCCTTTGCGGATTCACAGGCGGTACCACCACAAACCAGTATATAATTCTTTACTGCCATGTTTTCCTCTCTTTCCTATTTGATGATGTCGCCGGCGGGCTTATCCTGAATATGATCCTGAACCATCTTCTTGTGCATAATGTGCTGTTCAACAATACTCTTTGCCACTGCTGCATCTACGTTTCCATAAATAACATTGGGCATTCCGGGAACCTTGACTTCCACAGTGGGCTCACTGTAGCAGAGGCCCATACAGCCGGTCTGTTTTACAACAACATCATTCAGGTTGTTAATCTTGATTGTATCGAGAAAACCATCCAATGCATCCTTTGCACCGGCAGCGATACCGCATGTTCCCATTCCAACAATAATATGTATTTCTTTTCCATCTGTGTCTCTTCGTTCCATTTCACTTTTTTGGGAACTTCTGAGTTTACGCAGCTCTTCAAGGGTCATTTTAGCCATTGTTAATATCTCCTTAAATGATCAATCCTCTTGGGAAAGATCCTGTTCCTGTGATCTTAGATAATCACGTAATAAAAGCATGGCGCCTGATTCATTGAAATTACCAAGTACTTCCTGAAGCTCTGAACGCTGCAGGGTGTATCCTGATTCATTTCCATCTTCACTGGTGATCATCCTATTAATGATCAGTTCGTAATCCCCTTCAAAACAGAGGGTCTGCAAAAACAGCCCCGGCCAATCCCCCTCGGGAGGTGTATCATAATTCCCCAGGTCAAATCGTATGTTTAAAGAGGTTCCCTTATTCTTCTCAGAATGTATCTCGAAAAGACCTTCGGTCTGTTCTACCGTCTGTATCAGAAAGGGGATTCCAAGCCCGACCTTACGGTGCTTATGCTTGATTCCGTCGCTGTAAAACGGATCTTTAGCCTTTTCCAGCTCTCCTTCTGTCATCCCGCAGCCATTGTCTTCCAGGCGGACAGTCAGATATTGTTTATCCCGAATCAGATCCAGCTGGATCCTCGGGGCATCAGCTTCAACAGAATTCTGAACCAGATCCAGAACCATGTCACTCAGTGAATAATGCATCAGTGTCTATACTTCATTACTTGAATTTTGCAATGATCTCAGGAAGCATTTCTGTGGTGAGTTTTCCGTAAACTTCATTTCCCACAGTCAATACTGGTGCAAGACCGCAGCAGCCAATGCAGCGAACCGCTGCCAGAGAGAACTGTCTGTCTTCGGTTGTTCCGCCGCAGCCGACACCGAGGAGCTGTTCCAGCTCTTCAACCAGATCCTGTCCACCTTTGAGGTAACAGGCTGTACCCATACATACGGAGACTGTGTGCTTACCGGGTTTTTCAAGTTTGAAAAAGTGGTAAAAAGTCACAACACCGTAAATCTTAGCTAAAGGTACGTCTAAAATTTTTCCCAATTCAAAAGCGATGTTTCTGGGAATATAGCCGTACTCTTCCTGAACCCTATGGAGAACCATTATTAGGTTTCCGGGTTTCTCTTTCCATTCCTCAATAAAACTGAGCAGACCCTCGGTCATTTTCAATTCTTCTGTTTCAACAGGCATGGAACCTCCCTATTAAATCTATATAAAATTACTGATTTGGATATTATAGAGATTCTCTGTTAAGAATTCAATAATTTTTGACGACTTTTTGTGATATAGAGCCGTTAGGCAAACCTAACTTTACATTTATTGTGAAATCTGTCACAATAACTACCGATGAAAGCCAGTGATGACCATACAACCCGATTAATAAAATACAAAAGGATACTTATTCAGCTAAAATCTTTAGGGCTGGAAAAGGTATTTTCAAGCAATTTAGGGGATGCGATAGGCATAAATCCTACATTAGTACGAAAAGATTTCTCCATAATGAATCTGACCCAGGGAAATAGAAAGGGCGGATACAGGATAAGTGAACTCATCGATTCCCTGAACAATATACTGGGAACAAGCGAACTTCAGGATGTTGTTGTTATAGGCTGCGGCAACCTGGGAAAAGCCCTGATAAAGCATGAGGCATTTTATAAAGAAGGGATTAATATATCCGCCGGATTTGACAGCAACCCCAGGGAAGCAGAGATCAACGGCATCCCCATCTACCCCATGGAAATTCTGATGAATTATGTTACACAGCATGAGATCCGGGTCGCCATACTTTGTGTTCCCGCGGGAGCTGCCTCCCACACAAGAGATAAACTGAGTGAGGCCGGAATCCAGGGTATTCTGAACTTCGCACCTGTAGAACTGAAAAGCACCGAAGAACAGAAAATCCAGAATGTTAACATCTGCCTGGAAATTGAAAACCTGTTTTTTCAGATAAGCAGTAAGGGTCAGGCCTTAAGGTCTACAAAAACAAACTAGCCCCGGGGCACAGCGATTCTTAAACTATCATGCAGATTGACTTTGCCCCTGATATGATTAAACTGAATAATATGCAGGGTATTCCTTTTAATACAGACAATTCTCCTTCTGTTATCCTTGAGATGATTTTCCGCCTGAAAATCAAAAATGTGATGACTCGAAACGTCAGAACCGCAAGTAAAAAATCCTCAATGAGAGAAATTCAGAAAATCATGAAGGAAGAGAGAATTACGGGTGTCCCCATCACCGACGGCTTAAGACTTTGCGGCATAGTCAGCATGGAAGATGTTCTCTCCACCATGGACGAGGGCCTTATAGAAGAGGAAGCCTTTAAACATATGACAAGGAATGTAATTGTCCTTGAAGAAGATATGCCACTCTCCTTTGCAATCAATTATATGGATAAATATCATTACGGCCGTTTTCCCGTACTCAATATGAACAAGGAACTGGTAGGTATTATAACCAGCCGTGATATCGTAAACCACCTGCTTATAGAAATGAATAATGAAATGACCCGCCTGGAAGAGATGGTTCCAAAGTCTGAACCCGAAGAGAGCGGTTCACATGAGATGAGCTTTCTCTGTCATCGTTATGATTTTGAAAATGCGGGTAAAGCATCAACCGAAATAAAGAAGGCTCTCAAGAAAAGAGGGATAGACCGGAAAATTATCCGGCGTATTGCTGTAGCCTCATACGAACTTGAAATAAATGTAGTGGTCCACTCCCTGGGTGGGGGCATGTCCTTCACCATCGGCCCTGATTCTGTAAAAATCATTGCCGGAGACAACGGTCCGGGAATTGAAAAGGTGGAAGATGCCATGACCGAAGGTTATTCCACAGCCAATGACTGGATCAGATCTCTGGGATTCGGTGCAGGAATGGGTCTGCCCAATGTAAAACGGGTATCCGATGAATTTCATATAGAATCGGTTCTGGGAGAAGGGACTACAGTAACTGCATTGATCTATACCACTCCCCCTGCACCCGGCGAAGAAGAACCTGTGAAGAATAAATAAAATGAGTCCAGAAAAATCAGGAGTACAAAATGAAAGTTAAAGATCTTGCCGAAAAGCTAAGCTACGAATGCCTTGTGTCCGAAGGAAATGAAGAAGAAATACTCGACGGTTATACTTCCGATCTCCTCAGTGATGTTATGGGAAACTCTCCCGAAGACTCTATTCTGATAACAATACAGGCCCATAAAAACACTGTGGCTGTAGCCTCTCTGGCAAATATAAATGTACTTCTTATCTGTAATAACCGCCCTGCCCCCGATGATATGCTCAAGGCCGCTGCGGATGAGGGGATATCTGTCTTCCGTACAAAAGATAACCAGTTCACTGCTTCATGGAAGGTACACGAGCTGCTCTGATGCTGATCGATCTCCATAACCACTCCTGCCTCAGCCCCTGCGGCAGTTTGGAAATGTCTCCCACCCGTCTTGTAGAAGAGGCAGCGCTAAAGGGGATCTCCATGCTTGCCCTTACAGACCATAATGCGGGAGATAATCTGCCCGCCTTTGATAAATGCTGCCGCCGTGCCGGAATAGTCCCAGTATTCGGGATGGAGGTGACCGGCCGGGAGGAAGCTCACCTTCTCTGCCTTTTCGGAAACCTGAAAACTGCCGTCCGATTCGGTTATGAAATCTATGAAAATCTCCAGACCATTCCAAACAACCCCGATATGATGGGAGACCAGATTATTGTGGATGAAGATGAGAATATTATTGGCGAGCTGGATAAATATCTGGCCAGCGGCGCCGTTGATTTTTCAATGGAAGAGCTTATCATCATGGTTCATGAGAGAAACGGTCTGTTTATCCCGGCCCATATTGACCGGCCAGCCTTCAGCATCAAAAGCCAGCTGGGCTTTCTGCCGGACAATGACTATGATGCTGTAGAGGTAATGCACAGCCCCTGCGATCTGAACAGCAGACGCTATTTTGAAATCACAGGCTCCGATGCACACTATCCTGAAAATGTGGGAATGCGGAGCTTTGAGATTGATCTGAAAACACCCGACTTTGAAGAACTGAAGTTATTTCTCAGTAAATAAAAATATCATCGGGGCAGCATGGTCATATTCAGCATTGCCTCTCCGACTCTGACTTCCTCAGTATTTTTCTTTGACCTCTTCAGCCCTCTGGAACTCATCACAACATCTCTAACAGATTTAAAGACCTCGTAGGACTCTCCATCAATAACGGTGGGAATGGTAATGGCGGGAGGCGGTTCAACAGAAAAGGCCGTAACAATCATCTGCTCCACACCGAAGGGAGCCTGAACCTCAAATTCATAGGGTAGGGGCACGGCTCTGTTGACCATATCCATGCCGATAAAAAAAGATGGTTCCAGAAGTACTTTCTCCCCTGTGGCCAGGCAGTAGGTTATCTGAAGAAAAGAGGGCTGATTCACCCTGAAATAAAGCTGAAGAATCTCACCTTCGCTGAAAACAAGAGCATCCTCATCGGCACCTTTGTTTGTCCATATATCTACATTGATTCCACCATCGCTCAGAGCTCCCTCGGAGAATTCACTCATGGCGATCATTGCCTGATCAAAGTTCTGGGGTTTCAGGTCCCTGTTCCCCCTGGCGGAAGAAGGTATCAGGACATCGGCCTTACCGAGCTTCTCACCCTCGGTGTTCATAGCAATAACGATAAGCCTTATCTTAGCCCCCTCATCCCAGTACTGCCCGCGGAATATAATCTCATCCCCACCGCGGTTCAGCTCATCAACAAGAGCCGGCTCCATCAGATCGGCGGCATAACGGCCGAACTCACTGGAGAATGAAGTGGATTCAAACAGAAAAGGGCTGACCTTGATTGCCCCTCCGGGGACCCCCTGCATAGCCATCATCCAGGCCATTTTCGCAAGTCCCTCTCTCAGATTTGAGGCATCCCGGGATGAGATATCATCCATCAGGGAACTATATCCGGACTCAAAATCCAGTAGATCTTCAATAGAACTCATAGAAGAGAATCCGCTGAAAAAACTGCTGTCCGGGGAACTGGAATCAACTGCTCTGTACAGAGACCAGAGTTCATAAATTTCCGGAAAGAATTTCAGATTGTCATACAGTTCAGCAAGGGCTTCATCACTTTTACCATTATCACTCAGCTCCCGGGCATCTCCATAGGCCTGTGATATGGAATACCAGATCCCCGTAGCCTCATCTGCATAAGACTGCTTCAGGGACTCCACAACAACATAGGAAAGGCAGAACAGATTTTTTCTGTCTTCATAAAAAATATAATCTGCATCGCTGACTGTAGTATTAACTGTGGATCTGGTGATAGAGGAAACCGCGGAATCATAATTATCCCCGGACTGAATCTCTTCAAGTATCTGCTCCGACTGGATCATGATCTTGATCTTCTTGGATAGATCAGTCAGAGATTTATCTATGACAGTATTACGGAATTCACTGTCATCCTTACTGATCATGGCAAAACCAGTGAGGTGGGAAGCATCAGAAAATGGGTTTACAGTGCCGTAGCTTTTAACCCAGTCCGGAGTTACAGCTGTAAGAGTTGCTGAAATTATAATTGAAAATAGAAAAATGAAGGATATTTGTTTCATAAGACCCTCCCGGGATAAGAGACTTTTATTCTAGCCGAATAATAAACAACTGTCAAAAAAGTATAATTCCTGAGAATAAATTCTGAGATTCCTTGGATATATGAAACAAAGAAAGATATACTGTTACTGAACAGTCAATGCTATTAAAAGTGTTGTAGTTGTAGAGCATACGGTTGACCGTTAAAATCTGGCGGCCTGTATAGCCCATCGACATTAAGAGATTAGAACAGGGGGATTGAAAATCGATCCCCGTAGTTTAAGGAGAAAACATGAAAAAGAATTTAGTCATTATAAGCGCCCTTCTGGCATTGGTCCTTCTGGCAGGATGTGCTTCCGGTAGTGGTGGAGAAAAAGTAAAAGAGAGAAGAGATCTTCCTGAATGGTTTTTGAATCCTCCTGTAGCTGATGAAATTATTTACGGCCTCGGTATGGCAAAAATGTCCTCAGACAGCCTTTCCCGTGATACAGCGATTGCCAGAGCCAGAAAAGATGTAGCCCTTCAGGTGAGCACAAGAGTACAGTCAATGATGACAGATTACGCTCAGGAAGCTGGAGCCGAGGGAAACACACAGACCATCAATTTTGTTGAAACCGTTACCAAACAGGTAGCCGATGTAGAGCTGAAAGGATCAAATACCGAAAAAGTATATGCCGCGGTAGACGGAAACTGGTTTGCAATGGTTGCCTACCCCAAAGCAAACTTTACAGAAGAAATAGCCGGTATCTTCTCCAGAAACGAAGACGCAGCTTTTGCTGAGTTCAAGTCTGATGAAGCTCTGAAAATGTTGGAAGCAAGTCTTGCTGATGAGCCCCTTAAATCATCCGCAACTGCCGAATAAACAAACTGTAAAAACAAACTGAATATACCGCTTCCTCCGGGGGGCGGTTTTTTTATACCTCCGAAAAAATATGATACTCCCGGGAAATTGAAAAACCTTTATTTAAGGGCTATAGTAGTAGGGTATTCATCCGGAGAAAAACAATGAAAAAATTACAGATATTACTATTTTCAGCAGTCCTTACCCTGGCCGCCATTCCGGCCTGGGCCGATATTTCCGCAATAATCGTAGACCTTGATGGTGAAATTGCTATCTCAAGGAATGGCATCTTTCTGGATGACTGGGAGATCGACTACGGTACAGAACTGGAAAGCCACGATATTATACAGACAGGAGCCGACGGTTATATTGAGCTGAGTATTGAATCCCCCGTATCTCCCGGCCTCAGTCTGAAAGTAATGCAAAATACCACACTCTTCATTGAACACAGCGTTAAAAGCCGGAAAGCCGAAACATCTGTAACCCTACATCGGGGAGCCGTACAGACCAGAGCGGCCGCATTGATCAAAGGAAACAGCTTCAATATCAAGACAGAGACTTCTGTCATGGGAATCAGGGGAACCACTTTTACCGTAACCCAGTCTCCCGACACATCCATACTGGTCAGCTGCCGGGAAGGTAAGGTAATCTGTACTACAAAAGAGAGGGACTCAGGAATTCAGCCGGGTACAGTTTATGAAACCAATCCTTCAGGACAGTTCAGAGTAAAAGATCTTGAAGTGGACAACATAGACCGTTATACACAACAGTGGCAGAAAGCAAGACTCGATGCCCTGAAAATAAACGGGGCAGTATCCCTTGAGCATTACGCCACATTATATCTCCAGATTGTACCTAAATTCCAGAACGCCTATGAAGAGCTGGAATCCAAAGCGGCAATTTTCAGTAAATGGGAAAAAATAATAGAGGAAGGCAGATCACTTCCTATGGGAGATGCAGTACAGGACAAGACTGCTGTAAGCAAAGGGATAATAGCCCTCCGTTCCAGTCTTCCCATGATGAAACACAGTTACTTCACCCTCTATGACCTTTCCCCTATAATGGAAGAGTCCAGGTGGGAAAATCTTTCAGAAACTACTGAAAGCACTATGGCCTACTACAAAAAAACCCAACAGGATTACCTCGAAAAAATAACAAAAGCTCAGTATTTTTTCAAGATATTCCTTGAAATGGACAGACAGTCATCACCCTTTGGAGAAGATGAAGGCGGCAGCCTCCTGGATGACTTCCTGATGGACAGTGGATTCTGAACCGTTCAAGAAATTACAGAATACTAAAAAATGTAATAATCCCTCCCGGGGAAATTGATAATCCCCAATATCAAGGTTATAGTAGTAGAGTATTCCCCGGGGAGAAAATGAATAAAACTACTCGAATCCTGCTTTTACTGATCTTACTCTTGATGACTCTATCCCCACTCTGGGCTGAAATCTCTGCCGTCATAGTTGATATGGACGGAGATGTCATGATTTCACATAGAGGCGTATTCCTGGAAAAATCAGAGATTGACCTCGGAACAGAACTGGGTCCCCATGATATTCTTCAGACTGGTGCTGACGGATATGTA
Source organism: Oceanispirochaeta sp. M1 (assembly GCF_003346715.1). Classification (NCBI taxonomy): domain Bacteria; kingdom Pseudomonadati; phylum Spirochaetota; class Spirochaetia; order Spirochaetales; family Spirochaetaceae; genus Oceanispirochaeta; species Oceanispirochaeta sp. M1. The sequence continues at coordinate 106,126 of NZ_QQPQ01000008.1, read as the reverse complement.
GAGATCTCAATTGATTCTCCTGTTTCCCCCGAGCTCTCTGTGAAAGTGATGAATGAGACAACTCTCTTCCTCGAACATACTCTGAAAAAGCAGAACCCCGAGACCTCCCTTATTCTTCATAGAGGCGGTGTACAGAGTAAAATTGCAGCTCTCGTAGAGGGTGCCGAATTCAATATCATAACAGACTCCTCTGTTATGGGAGTCAGAGGAACATCCTTCTCTGTTATAACAGCTGCAGATACATCCATTCTGGTCAGCAGCCGGAACGGTAAGGTCATATGTACCACAAATGACGAAGACAGTTATATTCAACCCGGAAAAGTCTATGAGACAGATCCCAACGGCCAATACAAACTGGTAAATATCCCGATATCAGAAATTCAGAGATACACAGAAGACTGGATGGCAGCCAGGATGGAATCCCTCCTGATAAACGGAACAGTATCTCTTGAACACTATGCCAATCTTTATCTGCAGACAGCCCCTGGTTTCCTGGAATCCTGGTCTGAGCTGAGCGGAAAGCAGGAGATATTCAAAAAATGGGAACGAATAATTGAAGAGGGCAGAACCATATCCATGGGTGAGGCTACAAAAGACAAGATTACCCTGAGCAATGGAATCATAAGACTCCGCTCAAGACTGCCTATAATGGAACATGTATTCTACACCCTCTATGATCTGACCAGAATTATGGGTGAAGCCGAAGAGAGTGACCGGGAACTTTCAGACACGGCAGACAGAACTCTCCTCATCTATCATAAAAGACAGGATGAATTCCTGGAAAAACTGACTCAGGCCCGTTATTTCTACAGAATATTCCTGGAAATCGACAAACAGTCCTCAGGACACAGCCTGATGCCCTCATCTGATCTGATGAACGGCTTTCTGATGGATGACAGCTTCTTTATCACTCCACCGGCTCCGGGACAGTGACAGCGCTCAGGCGGCCTTTAATCAGCAATAGGAAATGATAAAAAAAGGAGCCCCGGGGCTCCTTTCTGATTTTACGACATATAGCCAGTGTTATACGTTGAACTTAAAGAATATGCAGTCACCGTCCTGTACCACGTATTCCTTTCCCTCCATCCGCATCTTTCCTGCAGACTTGATAGCCCCTTCACTTCCGGATTCAAATAGATCTTCACAGTGATAGACATCAGCCTTGATGAATCCCTTTTCAAAATCAGTATGAATAACTCCTGCTGTCTGGGGGGCTTTCATCCCTTCATGGAAGGTCCAGGCCTTATTTTCGACTCCACCGACAGTAAAAAAAGTTCTCAACCCAAGAGTCTTATAGGTTGTCTGAATCAGACGGCTCAGTCCGGATTCTTTAAGTCCCGCTTCCTCAAGAAAAACATTCCGCTCTTCGGGATCATCCAGTGCAGCAATATCCGCTTCCAGTTTTCCACAGAGAACGACAACATCTGTGCCTTCCTTTTCTGCTATTTCACGAACCTGCTTTACAAAATCCGATTCTGTTTCAATTCCGTCTTCATCTACGTTGCAGAGATAGATCTGTTTTTTCATGGTGATAAGCTGAAGCTCCTTTGCAAGGACGCGCTCATCATCATTCATCTCCATTCCCCGGGCTGGAAGGCCCTCTCCCAGATGGTCCATAAGACGCTCAAGAAGGGGCTTCAGTGCAAGTGCCTTTTCACGTACAGACTTATCACCGGCTCTGGTAAATCTCTCATTCTTGGAGAGTCTGTTCTCAATGCTTCCCATATCAGCCAGGGCAAGCTCAATATTGATAACTTCAATATCATCTGTCGGATTGATTCTATTTTCCACATGGATAATGTCTTCATTTTCAAAACAGCGAACCACATGAACAATCATGCCCACCTCACGGATATTGGCCAGAAATTTATTTCCCAGACCTTCCCCCTTGGAAGCACCCTTAACCAGACCGGCTATATCTACAAACTCAACAACCGCAGGGATAACCTTATCAGCGGGAACCATTTCCGCAATCTTATCCAGACGTTTATCGGGGACACTCACAATCCCGATATTGGGATCAATAGTACAGAAAGGATAGTTCGCCGCTTCTGCAGGGGCGGCTGTAAGGGCGGAAAAAATTGTGGACTTACCTACATTGGGAAGACCTACGATACCGCAATTCAAACTCATATAATTCCTCTTATTTACTTTCAGAACTGATTAAAGCCCGGATATTTCAGACAGTAAAATCAGTACTGTTTTCAGATTTTATTTTTTTTTGCCGTGAGGATTCTTTGAAGCTTGGACACTGCCGTCCTGTTGCTTTTTTGACTTCAAGAGAAGGGATCTGTCTTGATTTGATACCGAATACTCTGCAGCCCCGCGGAAAGGCGGGATCCCAGGTCACGAAAAAATGCTCACATTTCAGACAATCAGGGCCCTTCCCCTTCTTCACAGCTATTATGATTCCTCTTTCAGATAATACTGCATGAGCTGCAAGAAATAATAGATCTTCTTATAGATTTCAGACATTTCTTCAATAATAGGAAGCTCACTCATCATCTCAATCTCTTTCCAGTTAACCACCAGCTCATGTTTGGGAGCCTTATAGTCATCGATACAGCGTTTGAGGTTCTTTCCGATGGCAAAGAGATTCTGTACAGATTCATTGATTATAGTCAGACCTTCGGAATTGACATTATTCAGCACATTCCGCATGGCATCCAGGGCACTTCGGTCACGATCCGCCGCCTTGGCCAGCCGCTTAAGCTTCCCGCCCATTTCGGTTTCATCGGCGAGATTATTATCAAATTTCAAAAGATCATCCGATAGGGTCATCAACTGATGATATGACTCCGAAAACTGCTGCGAGGCAAGACTTGTTGTCCATTGTCCTGTGATGAGAAGCTTATCCACTACCCTTCGAATAGGTCCCTTATAATAATCCAGATAAAAGGCCTTCAGATAATTCATGGGTTCAACATACTGATAGCCCACATTGATCTTCTTTGAAAAAGCCATATTGCTTCTTTCGGTATAATACTTCAACCGCACAACTGAGGTGGTACCGAAGATTGCCATAAGCAGGGAATCCTGCTGGCTCTTCTTTCTCTCCCCCACAATACTCATCAGAGTATTCTCTGCAGTTTTTTTCACAGAACTGAGAAAATCTTCGACTATTTCATAACTGTTATGCTCAGGAACAACCTTGTAGGCAACATCCTCGTCAAGATGAATTATCATCAGTTTGAGGATTTCAGTCTTACGGAATTCCTTTACTGCATTAAGAACCTTCTTCCATCCGTCACGTGAAATAACTTCCATATCCCTGTACATCGCCAGGATATCCAGAAGACTTTCCCAGTCTGCATCCACATCGATCGTAGGCAGAATGATATCAAAGTCTTTCAGATCATCAACGATATATTCACCGTTAATACTGTCAAATCGGGTGTTGTAGGAAAAATCCCGTTCCGGAAGCATGGAGTCGAACTTCTTTAAAAAAAAGTAGTAATCAAAACGGATAAATTCCTGAAGAATCATTAGCGCGCTGTAAAGATCGTTTATTTTCCTGGCCAGAGGGAGATCAAAAAAGGAGTAGATATCAATAAGCTCCTGCTTAATGCTCTCCTTAACGACCTTGAGATTCTTCTGACTTTTACAGCGGGCACGGATATTATCCTCACTGAGATTATCGAGAAGTTTAACCTGATCTTCCGACAGGAATTTTTCTATTATTATAGATTTTATTGCATCCGATCCCTGTAGAGACTCAAGCAGAACCTGCGCAGGTCCTACTTCTTTATAAATATCAAAGAAAAGCTTAGCCAGAGCCGGCTGGGCAGTATTTCCTTTGACTCTGAAATATTTTCCTCTTTTCTTAAGATCTTTACCGATCTCTTTCAAAAAGCGTTTTTTATCTCTGTCAGCATCGCCCAGATTGGCGAAAACACCCATTATTTTCTCTATAAAACTCATAGCACCATCTTTCCCGATTTTTCCGGGGACATGATTTTGACCATGTTCTTAATTTAGGGTAAATTAAATCAGCTGTCAACGAGGAAAAAAACATGGAAGAAGGACAAAGACTGAACTGCAAACCAATTATAGGCTCCCTGAACGCCCTGGGTTTTCATGAGACCGCTTTTCTCAGCTCTGATAATCTTCCAGAAAAATTTTTTCAGAATTCTGAAATGCCAGAATACAGCACTCTTATAATTGGATTTTTCCCCTTTGAAAATACCGGAAAAACAGGTCTTATAGCCCCGTTTGCATTAAAGAATCACTACAAAGATATGGTTAGAAGAATGAAACAAGCCTTAAAAGAGGCAGGAGATCCTTTTTCAGAACTCAATAAAAGACAAGTCAGATTCTTCTCCAATTCCCGTTTTCCCGAAAAAGAGATGGCCATAACTGGCGGGCTGGGGTTCCGCGGAAGAAATACCCTTGTAATCAATACAGAATTCGGAAGTAGAGGACTTCTCGGGGGGATGATTCTTCCATATAGACTGGAAGAACAGAAACAGGATGGACAGATCAATAAAATTAATTCGGAAATCAGCTGCGGAACCTGCCGCCTCTGTGAAGAAGCCTGCCCGGGAGCTGCTCTTAAAGATTACAGACTGGACAGGAGTAAATGTCTGCAGCACTGGACAAGCGAAGACGGAGCGGTTCCTGACAGTCTGAAGGAAGTCTGGGGAGAGCGTATCTACGGATGTATGATCTGCCAGGACTGCTGTCCGTGGAACAAAAAAGACAGAAAAGGGAATAGTATTGATCTGGGTATGATTACTCCTGAACCACCCCTGAAATTCTATCTGACAAAGTGTAAGGAGGATATAAAGTCTGAGTTCAAAGGTACAGCACTGGGTATGAGCTGGATCAAGGCTGAGCATCTTATCAGAAATGCAATTATCTCTTCTGCCTGTTCAGAAAATAAGAACTTAAATGAGTATATAAGTAAATTTCAAGACGCAGATGACGATGGAATTAAAGATGCCGCCCGCTGGGCTCTGAAAAAGTCAGACCACACCGGGAGCCAGGCTGGTCAGTAGCTGACCAAGCTTATCGAGCTCTTCCATACGGGTATAAACCGGACTTTTCACCTTATGTGATTTTACATCCAGACGTACGACTTTAAGATAAAGCTCATTAACTCTATCCGCAAGAATATTGAGATTAGCCTTCAGATTATCTGCAGCCATATCCGCCAGAACCTTCTCTGAAGAAGATGCTTCTTTTAACAGACTGCTGCCTTTAAGACCGGGAATAACCTCAGTCCGTGCTTTATAGATAAAAACAGATATTGAGTAGACTCCGTTGTATAGTTCTTCAAACTTGTAGCCCTGATTCTTATACATTTCCAATTTCTCGGTAATATTTTCAATAGAATTCCTCTGATCATAGGGCATATCCATCGACAGAAGAGCAGAACGGATAAAAGTATTGCTCATATTACTTCTGTAGTGCTTACGGACTTCATCCAGCATATCAAAAATGTCATAATCAAAAACGGGCACGTTAATCCTCCATAATCATTGACCTTATTGTACCTCGAAAAACAAAAAACACAAACCCTATGGAATCTGAAAAATCATTCAGCTGAAATGGAATCCCTGATGAGTTCCCCGGTGCTGCAATTCATCCCGGACAAGATTATATACGGAAGACTTGTTAAGAAAAGCCCCCGGTAACTTATGGCGAAGTCTCGGAGTATCAGTCGTCATCCGCATAATGACTGTCTCCGGGGGGATACGCTCCAGTGAATCCGCCACATAAAGAACATGTCTCCGACTGTCAGGAAAAGAGAGTTCCCCGGCGGCATACTCCTGATATAAAGGAGAACCTGTAGGAATATGCAGATTGTGAAATTTCACACCATCCGGTCTTAATGAAGCCAGATAATCGACACTCTCCATGATCTGCTCATGGTCTTCTCCCGGAAGACCGAAAATCAAATGAACAGCAATTTTAATGCCTGCAGCTTTAAGAAGAGTGTATGCTTTCTCAAAACAGGCACGGTCATGTCCCCTGTTTACCCTCTCAAGAGAACTGTCATGTGCAGACTGCAGTCCCAGCTCAACCCAGACATCAAAATCATCACTTTGATAGGAGCCCAGAAGGTCAGCAATTTCTTCATCAATACAATCGGGGCGAGTGGAGACAACCAACTCTACAAAATGTTCCAGAGCCAATCCTGCATCATAGGTTTTCTTCAGTTGGGCGACAGTCCCCCAGGTGCTGGAATAAGCCTGGAAATAGAGGATGTATTTATGGGCATCGTATCGTTTTTTAAGGGGCGCGATGGATTTCCTGATCTGTTCCTGCAGAGAATAGCTTTCTTCTTCTCCCAGGTATGTAGAACGAACACCGTAGACATCACAGAAACTGCAGCCCGGATTAAAGCGGTTTTCTCCCCTGTTGGGACAGGAAAATCCTCCGTCCACTCCGACACGGTAGACCGTCTCTCCATACTTCTCTTTCAGATAATCACTGTATTTCCTGAATAACACCCCCCTATTATCACCTCTTGCACTTTTATTGACAAGACGGAGAAGCCCGACCAGTTGACAACCCCGGGGGACTTGCCTAAAGTCTTACTCATGATCCGAAAAGCAGGAATACCACTATTACTTTCAGTCCTTATCTTATTTTCCGGATGCTCGAAGATTGAAAGGAATATCAAGGTATACTCTGATAGAGCGGAAGTTGCAGAACTGGTAAACCTGTTCAACCAGAGCCAGTCTCAATACACTGCTGTCTTTATCTATAAAACCTCAGGGAGTGAAGAAGGGAGCAATCCTGGAAATCAGGATATTGTAATAAGCAGCGGACTCCACAGCAGCTTTTATAAGGAAAAACTCAGCGGACTGAACAGTCTCAGAAAAAAAAGCTTCGTTCAAAGCATATATCCTGAATTGCTGAAAACCGGTATTTCAGACACAACCCTTAAGACAATACCTCTTTCTGTCAGTCTCCCACTTGTTATATCCGGTGATACGATTTCAGAAGGTAAATATACTTCCTGGAAGGATCTCAGCCGCTATGCAGCCGATTTCAATGTTCTTAAGGAGGACAGTCTGATCCATTCCGGCTTTTCACCTCCCTGGTCCAAAACCTTTTTAACAGCCTATTTCAACAACCGGATAGACTCATTTAGAACTGAACTGAATAAAAATAATTTTCAGGAGATCCGGGATAGATCTCAGGAACTCCTGGCCTGGATCATTGAAACCAACGGCAGCCTTGAAATGTGCCGTGCATTCAGCAAAAAATACCGCTATATCCCCGATTACAGATTGATAATGAACGGAAGAATAGCCTTAAGCGTTATTCCTTTAGAGGAGTGGGCTCTTCTACCCGACAGTATTACACGTGAATTAAATGCAGAAATTCTTAAATTCGAAGACGGCGTTCAGAGTATCGGAATTCTCTCTGCCGGCATTCCTCTTCAGTCAGAAAATCAGGCAGGGGCTCTCTTTTTCCTGAACTGGCTGCTTGAAGACTCCACATGGGAGGATTACCTGACCATAGTAAGCAGGAACAGGGATGAAAGCTTTGGATTCCTCAATGGTATTTCGGCTTCTGAAAAACTGAATACTGATCTGCTTCCCCGCTATTATCCCTGGATGAAATCACATACACCCAGAGCAGGTGAGTTTGCATCTCAGACTGAGATAGAGTCCCAATGGACCCAGGTCTGGACAGAATTGTTCCTGCCTCTTGTTTTAGAATCTGTCACAAACTCTCAATTTTCCAAAGACTTCAGCAACGAATATAGAAAATGGCTCCTTCAAAATCCCGATCCCTGGGAATAATATTAAATATAAAAATTTGACATATCATAAATTCCATTATAGGATACGATTAATAAAATAAACCTATGGAGGCACTCTATGGCCGAAGTAATCTTAAAAGACATCACCAAAATTTATGATGGTGGAGTAAAAGCGGTGGATAAAGCAAATATCCACATTAAAGACCAGGAATTTGTTGTACTGGTAGGACCTTCCGGATGTGGTAAATCCACAACACTGAGAATGGTAGCGGGACTGGAAGACATCAGTGATGGTGAACTTCAGATCGATGGAAAGAGAATGAATGAAGAGGCTCCCAAAGACAGGGACATCGCAATGGTTTTCCAGAACTATGCCCTCTACCCCCATATGTCAGTTTATGACAACATGGCATTCGGACTCAAAATCAGAAAATATCCCAAAGCAGATATCGACTCTCGTGTTAAAGAAGCTGCTCAGATTCTGGATATTGAAGAACTTCTCGAAAGAAAACCTAAAGCTCTTTCCGGTGGACAGAGACAGCGTGTTGCTGTAGGTCGTGCGATTGTTCGTAAACCTAAGGTATTCCTTTTCGACGAGCCCCTTTCCAACCTTGATGCTAAACTGAGAGTTCAGATGAGAGCCGAAATCGGTGCTCTTCACTCAAGACTGTCTGCAACAATGATCTATGTAACACATGACCAGGTAGAAGCCATGACCATGGGTGACAAAATTGTTGTTATGAAGGGTGGTATCATCCAGCAGATCGGATCTCCCCTGAAACTGTACAACGAGCCTATTAACAGATTTGTTGCAGGATTTATCGGATCTCCACCCATGAACGTGGCAGTTGCCAAGGTAACCGAAGAAGGTGGGAAAATTGTTATTACCGAAGAAGGTATGACAGTAGCCATCGATGACGACAGAAAAGAGACTCTTAAAGCCTATGTAGGAAAAGAGCTTCTCGTCGGAATCAGACCTGAAGACCTTGACTTCACAACAACTCCTGTTGATAACAACATGAGTGCCAAGGTTGTGGTAATTGAGCCCCTCGGTGCTGAAACTCAGCTTCACATCAACACAGGATCTCATACATTCACAACTAAGAATGAGCCCACCATTCAAGTAAAAGTAGGCGACACTGTCAACTTTACTCCTAGACTGGAAAAACTCCATTTCTTTGACCTTGAGACAGAAAGATCTCTATTCTTCACTGAAGACTGATCTTAAGTTTTGAATTACAGACCGCTCCTTATGGGAGCGGTTTTTTATTGCCCTTTTGGACTTGATGTATATACTTTTTAATATGAAACTTTTAAACAAATTCAAAAGAAAGCTACTTTTATTATTTTTATTAACCCTATCCTTCAGTCTGTGGGCAGAAGAAATAGTAATTAGAGAAATTAATTTCGTTGGTTTAAAGCGAACCAAAGAAAAAACAGCCCTGCAGATTGTTAGACCAGTAGAGATCGGAGATCTTTACAGCAAAGAGTCTGAGTCCATCATCATTCAGGAACTGAGAGAGGCTGGCATCTTCAATCCGGAAATCACAACAGAGGTTACATTTGACGGACAGGAAGCAATCATAACTGTCAATCTCAAAGACCGCTGGACACTAATCCCCATACCCATTTTTTCTTTCTCCCAGAATGGAGCCTGGAGAGTAGGTGTTCTTGGTATTGAAGGAAACCTTCTGGGGTATAACAAGACACTTGGCCTGGGATTCTTTTACGGGTCTGAAGGATGGTCACTTCTTTCTTTCTACAGTGACAGCATTTTCCTGGGTACTGATATGACTTTTTCATCTTCTGTAAATCTCGGACTGAACGAAACAACAGATGAGAATGTCAACGAGGAAACAATCAGATCCTATCAGAGTGACGAGATCAGACTTGGGGTCTCCCTGGAATACCCCTTTACTGAGGAATTATCCTTTACAACAGGATGGGCTTACGACAGGTCGGTACTGAGAGATGAAAGTGCTGTCGCCACAGGACTGGACAATCTGAATTCAACGGGACTCTCGGGAGTATTGAAATGGAAGGATATCTACTACGATATTCCCTATGAATACGGACTGCTGGCAAGTATCAATTACGGATGGAACTGGGGATTACAGGAGACTGAAAACTATCAGAAAATAATTGGTAAGTTCAAATGGGGTCTCAATCCTGCCTGGAAACATCTTTTCCTGATCACAGCAGACACGGGATTCTCTCAAAATCTGCCTGTACAGTCACAATTCCGTCTAGGAGGAGCTCCGGGCAGCCTGGTCCTTCCCATGGGTAGAATTGCAGCTGAGGAGTATGCAAAAGCATCAGCTGTCTACAATATACCCCTCTGGTATTTTCCAGGAGGAACCCTGTCAATGAAAGCATTCTATGAAGCTGGCTATTATAAATCTGATCTGATCAATCAAACTCTCTTTCATGGTCCCGGGACAGGTATCGAGATATTTATCAATAATCTGGCGATACCTGCCCTTCAGTTTAATATAGCCTGGAACCTGGAAACTGGGAGATATCAGTTTACTGCAGGGGTTGGAATGGGAGGCGGTGCACCGGATTAGTCACCATAGAGAGAGGGCTGTTGCAGCATAAGCAATAATCTCTTCCGAATTTACCATTACAAATTCTCTCTGCTTCGATTGACAACCCGGGGAACTGGGTTTATTTTTTCATAAACACTCACTGAACCCTTACCGGTTAAAAAAGGATTTTTATGAATTATTTTAATACACTGTCCCTAAGAAAGAAACTGGATCAGCTGGGAACATGCAGCCTTATATCCCGGTCTGAATTTGATGGAGTTGAAAAACTTAAAGGGAAAAAAGTTGTAATCATAGGTTGCGGTGCCCAGGGTCTTAACCAGGGACTAAACATGAGAGACAGCGGTCTTGATGTATCCTACACTCTCAGAGAGGGAGCCATCAAAGAGAAAAGACAGTCTTATATCAATGCGACAGAAAATGGATTCAACGTCGGTGTTTATGCCGATCTTATCCCCCAGGCTGACCTGGTACTTAACCTTACTCCCGATAAACAGCACAGCCCCGTTGTGGAAGCTGTAATGCCCCTTATGAAGAAAGGTGCAGCCCTGGCTTACTCACATGGATTCAATATCATCGAGGAGGGAATGCAGATCAGAAAGGATCTTACAGTTCTGATGGTTGCTCCCAAGTCTCCCGGTTCAGAAGTAAGGGAAGAATATAAAAGAGGATTCGGAGTACCCACACTGATCGCAGTTCATCCCGAGAATGATCCTCAGGGTGACGGTCTTGAAATTGCAAAAGCCTATGCTGCCGGTACCGGCGGTCATAAAGCGGGTGTTCTTCTATCCTCCTTCACAGCCGAAGTAAAATCAGACCTTATGGGCGAGCAGACAATTCTCTGCGGTATGCTCCAGGCCGGTTCAATCCTATGTTTCGATAAGATGATAGAAAAGGGAATCGATTCAGCCTATGCCTCCAAGCTTATTCAGTATGGATGGGAAACTGTAACCGAAGCTTTAAAACATGGTGGAATCACCAACATGATGGACCGCTTGAGTAATCCTGCAAAAATCAGAGCCTTCGAAGAATCCGAAGAGATGAAAACCATCCTCAGACCTCTGTTTGAAAAACATATGGATGACATCATGAGTGGAACCTTTTCATCATCCATGATGAAAGACTGGGCTGCCGGAGATAAGGACCTCCTGAACTGGAGAGAAGAAACCGGTGCGACAGCCTTTGAAAAGACAGCAGCAGGGAGCATGGAGATTACCGAGCAGGAATACTTTGACAACGGAATCCTCATGGTAGCCATGGTAAAAGCCGGTGTTGAGCTTGCCTTTGAAGTAATGACCGAATCAGGAATTAAACAGGAATCAGCCTACTATGAATCACTTCATGAACTGCCCCTGATTGCCAACCTGATCAGCCGGAAGAAACTCTATGAGATGAATAAAGTAATATCAGACACAGCAGAATACGGCTGCTACCTCTTTGCAAATGCTGCAGCTCCCATGCTGACTGAGTATATGAAAACTGTTGAGACAGATATCATCGGAAAAGGACTGGGTGCAGCATCCAACCAGGTCGACAATGCCAACCTTATCGAAGTAAATGATTCAGTAAGAAATCATTCTATCGAAGAAGTCGGTAAAAAGCTCCGTGGTTTTATGACCGAAATGAAATCATTGAACTAGAGAGACCCCAGGGAATAAAAAAAAGCTGCCCGTCTCCATGGAGAGGGCAGCTTTATTATTTATAAGACAGATATCAATTGATCTGATACCGGAAAACCCGGCTCAAATCCTTCAGCTCAGTTCTTCCAGTTCTCCATGTGTGTCTTTCTCATGAGGAGCCTCAACAACCATTTCGGCAGTATCCTTTGTCTCATCAATCTCATAATCATCCAGAGTATCAGTCTTGAAGAACTTAAGCTCATCACCGATACGCTCGGCTACAGAACCGATGGTTCCGGTCATATCCTGAATCCTTTCTATTGCGCTACTGATTGTATCAATACCACCTGAAACCTGATTTACTCCGGAATTGACACTGCCTGAAATAGCCTGAACATTTTCCACAGCCTGAATCATGGTCTGGGACTGCTCTGTCATACTCTCGGAATCCTGACGGACTTCGATAGACATGGTCTGCAGAGAACTCATGGCCGACAGAATCTGATCTCCACCGGACTTCAATTCAACCATACTCTGGCTGATCTCATTCATAGAACTGAAAAGGTCTTCAACTTCAGAAACAGTCTTTGTAAAAGTTGTCAGAGTGACATCACTGGACTCAGTAGCCTCACGTATATTTTCAATAATTTCATTTAAAGAAGTTCCGATTTCACGGGCATTCTGAGAGGATGCTTCTGCAAGCTTTCTTATCTCGTCGGAAACTACAGCAAAACCCTTTCCATATTCCCCTGCATGAGCCGCCTCGATGGCAGCATTCATAGACAGAAGGTTTGTCTGGGATGAAATATCTTCAATAACAGAAATCATGTTTCTGATGGCATCAATGCTGTTGTTGATCTTCAGAATCGTATCAGATGTATCCTTCAGCTGATTGTTTCCCTGGTCCATTGAGGAAACCATTGTTTCAAGACTGCCGAGTTTTCTCAGTGTAACCTGCTCAACATTGGATATTGAGGCCATCATCTCATTCACTGCGGCGGAGGACTCCTCAATCATGGAAGTCTGCTCCAGAATACTCTGGTTCAGATTCTCAATCCTCCCCGAGATAACTTCAACAGCTTCGTATGAAGACTTTGAAGTTTCATCAAGCTGTAGAACATCCTGTTTGATCTCTTCAGTGCTGATACTGATACCCCGGCTTGTTTGGGTTGTATCTTCAACCTGCTTAATCAGAAGATCCCGGATATTCAGGTTTTCATCGGAAACACCCTTAATCCTGTCAATAATTCCTTTTATGGAGTTCTGAAAAATGGAGAGATTGGAGTTGAGTCTGGCCAGATCATCCTTTGAGGTTACTTTTCCGACTTCACGAAGATCTCCATCTTTAAGACGACCTATACTTCCTTCAATACTTTTAATATTTCTTACTATCTGATTGGTAAATACAAGAGAAGCGATAAAAACAAGCAACAGAGCTATAAATATCCCGATAAAGGTATACAGAAGACTCCTGCTTTCAATTTCCTTGATCTCTCTATTCACAAAACTGAACTGCTCATTGATCACATTGACCGAACTCTCCAGTACATTCTCATAAATACTGTGCTGAGAGAGAAAGTTGGTCATAGCCAGATTAAACCTGGCATCCTCTCTGGTACCAGCCAGATCACGAAAGCGCTTTGCACTGTAGATCTTGGTAAAAGAGAACGAATTGATAAAAATATATGTTTCAACAATCGATTTCCTGAAAACCACATCTGTTTTTTTAAAGCTTGTCAGCCGGTCAAGCTTCATCTCGTTCAGTCTTAGAATAATATCAATGGATTCAGAGATGTCACTGCTGAACTCTCTGAGCAGGACAATAGAATCCAGGCGCTCAAACTGCTCATTCGTTGATTCAATATTGCCCATCAGGTCCTCAAACAGCCTGACATAAGGAGCCTGACCGAGCATCCTGTTCATAGTTATACGTTCAATCTGAATGCTGTCTTTCAGATCCACCAGAACTTGCTGTTCCCCTCTGATCTTTTCGATGGGAGCCATGATCATAAAGTACACGGCAACAATTAAACAGAAGAGAATAATAAAACTTGTAACCAGAGATAATAATTTTGTTCTTATCGTCATAGAGATCACCTTTATCCATGAATTGCTTTTTAGCAATATTCAATGTATTTTTAAATAGAAACTATTACAATGAAAAGAGTCGATGTCAGTATAACCTCGCTGTTTGAAAAAATCATCCTCTTTTTCAAAGCAATTTAACAGGAAGGCCCCATGAAAAACCATAGAAGATTTATCATAATATTAATATTTCTTTTTATTCTGCAACCATTTATCTGGTCTGAAGGTCAGAGTGACCGGATTCCCCAAAATCCGAAAATGATTAATGGAACCCTTGAAAACGGGATGAAGTACTACATCCAGCAGAATGACAATCCACGAGACCGGGCGATCCTTCGCCTGGCAGTAAATGCAGGTTCTCTTATGGAAGAGGATGATCAGCTTGGAATGGCACACTTTCTGGAACATATGGCTTTCAACGGAACAGAGGAATATGCCGAAAATGATCTGGTCCGCTTCTTACAGAGCATCGGGATGCAGTTCGGCCCCGATATCAATGCTCACACATCCTTTGATGAAACTGTCTATAAACTGATGATCCCCCTGGACCAGCCTGACAATCTGGATACTGGTCTGAATATCCTTGAACAATGGGCCTTTCATATGAATCTGAACACAGATGATGTGGAAGAAGAGAGGGGCATTATTCATGAGGAGTGGCGTCGCGGTCTGGGGGCATCCCGCCGTATGATGGATACCGCCTATCCTCAGATAATGTACAAATCCCTCTATGGAGAAAGACTCCCCATCGGAACTGAAGAATCTATTTTAAATTGTACTCCCGAATCTATACGGCGCTTCTATAAAGAGTGGTACCGTCCGGATCTGATGGCCATTGTGGCTGTGGGTGACTTTGATCCCCGGCAAATGGAACAGGATATAATAACCCGTTTCAGTGAATACAAGAATCCTGAACGTCCCAAAGAAAGAACTGAACCTGAAGTTCCAGACCATATGGAGACTGTATTTACCAATCAGAGTGATCCCGAGGCTACCTGGACCGCCGCCGTTATCTTCAACAAGATTGACAATGAAGAGTCGAGACTGAGAGAAGACTATAGAACAGAGCTGATGGAAGATCTCTATCTGGTCCTGTTCAACAACAGACTGGAAGACCTTCAGAACGGCCCCGAACCTCCCTTCACATACAGCTATGTGGACTTTTCCAGCATGACCCGCCCCAAGAGTTTTCACACAATGACAGTGGTCACCGCCGACGGGGCGCTATACGACGGTTTTGAAACCATACTTACAGAAGAGAAAAGGATACGGGACCATGGCTTCACCGCAACTGAACTTGCGCGGGCTAAAAAACAGCTCTACTCCCGTATATTCACAGCTTATAATAATAGAAATAACCGTGAGTCTGTGGAGATTGCCAGTGAATATATAAACTACTTTCTAAATGGCACCCCGGCACCGGGGATTGAGTATCTCTGGGATGTCTTTAATGAGTATATAGAGACCATCAGCCTGGAGGATATACACAAAAGGACACAGCTCTGGCTGACCGAATCCAACAGAGTCATCTATACGATGTCCCCTTCGGGTGATGACAGAGAAGCTGTGGACCCCGTCAAACTCTCAGGCATCAACTATAAGATAAGCCAGACAGCAACAGAGGCTCTTGAAGAGAGAACTGTCAGCACATCACTCCTGGAAGAGCTGCCCGAACCCGGAACCATCACAGAGCGGAAAAAGCTGGAAGCTGCAGGTGCCGAAGAGTGGACCCTCAGCAACGGTGCAAAAGTTGTTCTGAAAAAAACTGATTTTAAGGAAAACGAAATACTCTTTTCATCCATGTCTCCCGGTGGAGTATCCCTCGCAGAAGACAATGATTACCTGTCTGCCTCATTCGCCTCACAGATTATCCAGAGAAGCGGTATCGGGGCATTCTCAATGCTTGACCTGGACCGGGCTCTGGCAGGTTCAACTGCTGGTCTGCAGCCTGTAATATCCGAAATGAGCAGCGGAACAAGAGGAAGCAGTACCCGTGAAGATCTGGAGACCCTGTTTCAGCTGAATTATCTCTATTTCACATCTCCCCGTCTTGATAAAGAGAGCTGGAGTTCCTATAAGAGCCGCATGGCCGACAGCCTTCGAAACAGGGATTCCAATCCCATGACACAGTATTCTGATCTACTTATTAAACTTCTGTATAAGGATCATGTCAGAAGCCGTCCTCTGAAGGAGGAAGTGCTGGATGATATCGATGACCATAAAGCCTTTGAGTTCTATAAAGAGCGTTATACACAGGCTTCCAACTTCACATTTTTCATCACAGGAAGCTATGATGAAGAGCAGATAATTCCATTAGTGGAAAAATATGTTGCCTCACTTCCCAACAACGGCAGCAAAGAGAACTGGGTCGACAGAGATCTTCGCTATCCCAAAGGAGAGATCAGAGAGAGCATTTCCAGCGGACAGGACCCTGTCAGCTATGTCACAATGATCTATCCTGGAGAATGGGAATGGAGCAGCAGGGAAACTCAGCTTATCCAGGCTGTTGCCGACTCACTGCAGATGGTTATTACAGAAGAGGTTCGAGAAAGTGCATCGGGAACCTACAGCCCCTCGGTCTCTGTGACTCCAGCAAGAGTTCCCTATGAAGATTACTATTTTATGATCTCATTCTCCTGTGATCCGGAGAGGACAGAAGAACTGACCAATCTGGTAAAAGAAGTAATCAACAATCTCAAAAATGGAGATATTGAAGACAGAATTATTAAGGATGTCATCAAGGCAAGATCCGTAATACTGGAAGAACAGCTCAGGAAGAACAGCTACTGGCTTTCCAGAATGGAGCGGAATTACTTCCTGAAGCTTCCGGCGGAGGAAATTCCCCCGGTAAATGAACTGGAAGATTATTACAGCAAAGAGTTGATGCAGGAGCGGATGAACAGATACTTTTCTGATGAAGATAATATTGAAGTGATTCTCTATCCTGCCGAGTAGATATCCTCAATAGCCCTAAGCGTAATAAACCCTGGTCAGTTCATAGGACCAGGGTTTTTATTTCAATTGATATGATTCAACAAAATTATTGAGGAATTACGGGAACAAGGCCTGAAGGCTCTGCTACTCCCGAAGGAAGATCTCTTGCTGTTGCAGGAAGCCAGGTCTGATTACGTCCAATGGGTCCAATTTTCCCTCTGACAATCAGATTACCCCTTTCCAGCCACATTTCGGAGCCATATACCTTACCCTTCTGAGGATCAAGGATCTTACCTTTTTTATATTTATTACCTGATTCAACCATATTCCAGATAAAATCCAGACCACAGAAAAAAGGCTCACCCTTTACTTCTTCCGCTCTGGTTGTAGGATCAATATAAGTGTCTTTCAGTTTACCTTCTTCAAAAGTAACCAGAATCCGTCCGAAGACCTTTCCTTTGTAATCATATACCTTAACAATAGATTTAACTTCACCGGTTTCATCATCTACAGTTTTCCACAGTCCCATAATGCCTGAATTGGCCATCAGAGGTGCTGCAAAAAAGCTCAGAATAAAAAGGATACTCAAGATTTTCCTGCTCATAACTCTCCCTCAAATAATTAATAGAGCTATTTTACCATGACTTTCCGTAAACACAAGAAATCTTATAGGGAGAGACGTTTTAAATTGTTAAAATATCAATAATTAAACAGTTCTTCAGGACTGAGTTCTGTGATCTGACCTCTTTTCTCCAGTACCTTGAAATCCAGTTCCTCTTTATTACCGAGTATAAGAATATTGCTCTCCAGAGGAATAACCGAATCTCGGAAGTACTCCTCCATGGCGGGATATGAATAATTCTCCAGATCCCTGAAGACCCGGCTTCTGTATTCAGTATCCAGACCCAGCTCATTTGCCTCCCACCAGCTCCAGAAAATATCTGAATCGGTGATTCTGTCAGATGACTGGCTCTTCAGAAGAGCTGTTCTCGCCTCATCAAACAGCCGGCCCTCCGCCGGAACAGTTAAAAACAAACGATCCATTTCGGCAATAGCTTCGGGAAGTTTATCCGCCTGAGTCCCGAGATAGCTCTGAATAATATGTCTGTTCTGAGGAAACTCGGGAACAGAAATGCTTGAATAGGCCGTATAGGCCAGTCCGCGGGCATCTCTGATCTCCTGAAAGAAAATTGAGTTCAGCCCGGCTCCGAAAAACTCGTTGAATAGTGAGATAGATGCCAGCTGTCCCGAATCAAACACCGACTGAGGTGCCAGCCTGAAAATCTCAGCCTGAACCATATCGTGATGGGTAAAGAAAATCTTGTTCTCTCCATCCTTCTCTTTGTATATTTGTTTCTCACGAAGGGGCTGCGGAGTTGAAAGTGTACCGGGATGAAAATCACATAAAAGAGTCCGCAGCTCGGAGGATCTACGTTTTCCGTAATAGAATACTCTATGAGGGAGATCAAACAGACGTTTCATTTCAGAAGTGAGGGTATCCGCATTATGAGACTTAAGTTCTTTCTCCGAAAGAATGTCACGGAAAGGAGAATCGGCTCCGTAGAGTCCCCAGGAATAAAGCCCTCCCATTAGGAGTACTTTTTTACTGAGCTTGGCATCCTGCCTTCTCTTTAAAAGACCTTGAATATATTTCCTGTAGCTTTTTCTGTCTCCCACTCCCCGGCGGATCAGATTCTGAACATAGACAAGAGCTTTTTCAAAATCTTCATCCTTTCCGTAAACAGAAAAAACTGAACGTTCCAGGTCAACCTGAAAAGAGAGATCGATCCCCAGGAGAAATGCCTCTTTCTGAAGCTTTTCCGGACTCATATCCGGAGTACCGAGATATGTAAAATAATCTCCGGCAACTGGGAGCCAGGGTGATGCACTCTTCCCTTCGGGAAAGATAAAGGTCAATTCGAAGAGATCATTATTTGTATTGGCACAACAGCTCAGACTGATAGACTCAGTGATGCTGCCATGGTGGAGTTTGCTTTTATAATCCGGAAATAATGGCCGCTGGTACCCGGGGTTCTTCTCTCTAAGCGTCCTGAAGTAGGAGGATTCCTGTTCATAATCAATTTTTAATGCTGAGATTTCAGGCTTATCCACAAGCTCTACCGTAGTATCTTCGCCCTCTTTTTTATCCACACGAACATAGGCATCCTTAAATTTCTCACGAACAAACTGCACAAGGTCATCTCCAGTGAGAATCCTCAGTCTGTCCAGGCGGCCCAGATATTCAGTCCAGCTGATCCCTTCGGAAAAGCAGTCGACAAAGGCGTTGACGATCTGATTGGATTCAAGATCCTGAATCTGCTCAATCTCCAGAAACTTAATTACACCTGACAGCAGACGCCGGTCGAATTTCCCCTTCTTGATCAGATCAATCTGTTTCATCAGGAGACGGTGAACAGTTCCAAGAGACTGTCCCGGCCCGGGTGTACCGTAGAGTACAAACCAGCTGTATTCTCCGGTACTGCTGAGACTGCTTCCGCCTTCAAGAATCTTCTGTTTCTGTACCAGGTTCAGGTCAATCAGGCCGGCCTGACTGTTATTTAGAATAAGGTCCAGCATTACAAGGGGATAGAAGTCTTCACTGCGGACTCCGCCAAAACGGAATCCTGTCATGGAAAATTCTGAATCTGCACCTTTCAGAGTCTTTTTATGATGCCCTCTGAGCTTTGGAGCCTTTTTGATGGAAGGGATGGGATGGCCGGATGCAGGAGGATTCCAACTGCCCCAGCTCTCTTCAATAAGAGCCAGTGCTTCCTTGCGGTCAAAATCACCTGCAAGGCAAATTGCCATATGCTCCGGTCGGTACCAGGTGTTCCTGAATTCTTCTATTTTCTCCAGTGAGGGAGCCTTGATATGCTCCTTCTTACCCAGAATGGTATGACTGCCGTATTCATGCCCGGGAAAGAGTCCCGAGAGCAGAAGATCTCTTGCTCTTGAAAAGTCATCATCAAGATCCTGATTAAATTCTTCAAATATGGCTTCAATTTCAGTAAGGAAAGAACGGATGACCGGTCTTGAAAATCGCTCTGATTCAAGTTTTATCCAGCGCTCCAGCTCTATGGAGGGGATATCGCATTTATAAACGGTTTCCCCGATACCCGTATAGGCATTTACACCCCTGGCTCCCAGATGGGAAAGTATTCTGTCATACTCACCAGGGAGACTGAGGCTGGAAGCCTTCTGATTCAAGGCATCGATCTTCTTAAACTGTTGACTCCGTTCATCTCCGTCACCCATACTTCGAAGTTCTTCAAAGGAGGCTTTGATCTCATCAAGAACTTTCTTTTCCTCGGGCCTCTGTAGAACACCGATAGACTCGGAGCCCTTAAACATCAGATGTTCAAGGATATGAGCGGCCCCTGTTGATTCATGAGGGTCCTGAGCAGAACCTGCCTTGATTACAACTCGGGTCTCTATTCTGGGTTTATAATTTGTACACGAGAGATAGAGGGTCAGCCCGTTGGCTAATGTATGTATAGTCAGATGATAGGGATCTGACAGGGTATTTATAGAATCAGGATTATCCTGTTTATCAGCTTTCAAAAACATAACAAAACAATATAACCGATTACCTCACAAGGTGATAGAGAAAGAACCGCCCATTTCAACGAAAAAAACTGCCTCCGGGGAGGCAGTAATCCATTTAACGTACTTATTTCTTTCTTAAAAGATCATTGGATGATAATAATCAGGGAGCCCGTAGAATCACCGCCGCCTGTTCCAGAGGCTCTGGCACTGTCAAGTGAAGCATCAGAACCGTCAGGTCCACCACCTTCTCCACCGTTTGTGGAGGGAGAGACAGAAGAGTCCTCTTTCTTCTGATCAGCAGGAGGTACCGGAGCACCGCCCTCGGGATCGGCCTGGGATGAAGAACCTGCAGGAACATTCACCTTTCCACCGCCGGCAGTGGAAAAATCCACATTACCCTCAACAACTACAAGTCGGATTCCGTCAAAAGTAAAAGAAGTTCCCCTTACTGCCGCAGTGGCCACAGGACTTCTGACCTGAAAGTCATTGATCCGTCTGTCACTTTTCTTTACATCTGTTCTGATCCGGCCGGAGCCGAGAAAAAGCTTGGTGGTAGTTGTATCCGAGGAGTTTGTATACTCCTTTAATGTCATTCTTGTCAGAGGCTGAACAGTGATTTGAGCATTATCCATTACAACCCTGGCCTCAGAGGCAAAACCTGTGGAGATTCTGGCATTTGTGGGTACTTCCATCCCCTCACTGGCAGACTGCCAGGCTTTTCCGGGCTCCTGGATTTCGACCTTGCCGCTGATCCGTCCCAGTGTTGCCGTCTGGGCTGTAAGAAAGGACGCACTGCTTATAAAAATCAGTATTAAAAAAATCTTTTTCATAATAAACACTCCTCGAGCTTCCTTATCAGAAGCTCACAGATAAATAACCGCCGATACGGTATGAAATATCCTTCTCAGTCTGAATATCCTTATTGGGAATAAAAATACCGGAAGTCAAAGAGAGACCCAGGTCAGACCAGGGGCGGAAATTAACTGTAAAATCGATCTCTTCCCCAAGATAGAGTGAATTACCGGAATCTTCTGATATGTAATCATCAAAAATCGGTCCATCCACCGCCCTCATAAAGGTTATAGAGGAAAGCAGAAGCTGAACCTTTTCTATGGGCATAATGGAAATACTCAGATCTCCGAAGATCAGGTTGCCCAGTTCAGGAGAATAAACATAACCCTTGGTGGTATTCGATATGGGAACATAGCGATGCAGACTGCTGCCGCCGCCATCAGGTGGATTTAAAAAGTTGAAATCAGCTCTGTCACTCCAGCTGTCACCTGATGAATACAGGGCATCCAGGCTGATGGTCGTATTGAACCGGGGCTCAACATAGTAATCCAGGGTCATGGAAGCCATTCCGCCCAGATAGGAGTAGTCAGCTGCCGCATCTGTGCCATAGCTGGGGATAAGATACTGACCTGTCTGCAACACCCCCGAGAGGGTATAAAACAGATCAGGAATAATTGATCCGTCTGCAGAGAGCTGTACATATTGAGTATGAAGTTTCCCGGTCTGGCTGTCTTCGAGGTAACTGTTATCTTCCTGACGCAGATCCATCTGGGCAATAACAGCCAATTTCAGAGTATTCCCTCCGGCAAGGATGGGAGAACTGATTTCTGCAAATCCCAGAATACGGGGAGGTGCAAGAAGAAACTGGTCATCCGATTCCAGTTTGTCCGCAGGTGACATTACGACTTCAGATGTCAGATTGAAGACCAATCCTGTATAACCGATACCCGCCTTTACGGGGAGTATTTTATTCCGGAAAAAGACCTCTCCTCCGTCTGCAGTAGATTTCATCACACGGGTAGTACTGTCACTGAAACGGAAACGTCCAACAGTATAGCTGAGCACATTTCCGTCACCTAAATTGCCTCTTCCATACAGGTATAAATCTGAGATATCAGGAATATGCTGGTGCTCTTCCTTTTCATAGCGGTATATGTAACCGGCTTTCCCGAAGAGGTTGAACTCAGGACTGAATGCTGAACGCAGCCACATGCCGGCTTTATTACCCTGGGTAAATTCTTCACTCTCAATATTGGAGCCCTGGGAGATATTTTCAATTTTTCCTCCCCAGTCAATATCAGCTGCCCAGACTCCGGCGGCAAGACAGAAGAGAAGCGCTGTCAAGACAGTTATTCTTTTCATCATGATCCCTCTCCTTCAAGTACAGTTGTTAGAGTATTCATCACTTCAAAGGGTTTAAGGCTTCGTCCAGGAGCATAACTGCCCAAAAGCCATTTTCGATAGGCAGCTTCTCTGGCAGCATATCGGGGACCGGGAATCAGCCTGTACATCAGACCTCCCTTCAACTCAAGAACCTCCATAAGAATATATGAAAACTCACCGTAACTTATGCTTCTACCGGAACTGATATCCTCAATTTTAGTCAATTCATCGGATTTCATGATCCAGTCCAGTGCATCTTCAACTGCAGCGGATTCATCAATAATGCCTGCCGCGGCAAGAATCAGATATGAGGTAGTACCCAGATCCGCTTCATCGCGATCCAGGAAATCATCCAGGACTTCATTGGATTGAGCCATCAGGGAGATGGGCATCATAATAAGAAGGACCAGGGGAAATAATATTGCGAGCTTTTTCATTCGCCGTAACTCCTATGATTCCGATACTGATATTTTACTGTTCCGATACTATTATTTTATGTCTCATATGAGGAAATCACAACTTTTAGATGTTAAAAAATGAACATCTTCCCGATTTGATTCAATTTCTGTAAGCTTTTTTCTGGTAATACCTAAACAGACTGATATAATAATACCATACAGGAGAAATTCATGAACAAAAAGTATATCTATATGGGGATACCGATACTGCTGTCCATCCTCTTTTCCCTGCTTCTTACAACAGAATCTTTTCAAAGCACAGAATACTCAGTTTATGACTTGCTCCTTCATATAAAACCTGAAGTAACGGAAGATAAGGATCTCCTATTGGTCAACATAGATGACCTGAGTATAACCAATATCAATATGTACCCCATCAGCCGGGATATCTTTGCCGACGGCCTGATGCTGATGAAAGAACTGGGTGCAGCCTATGCGGTATTGGATATTGAGTTTATAGACAAGAGTCCCGCAGGATTGAACAATCAGTATCTTGAAGAGCAGATCCCTCAGCATTTCAACAATGTTTTCAGCGATATTTCGCAGCAACAGCAGAATTTCATACAGGCTCTTCAAATGAAACAGATTCCTCTGGAAGAGGCAGGTGATTTCCAGGCACAGCTGGATGACTACTCTTACCAGATGCAGCAGGAACTTCTCGATAATGTAAATAAGATTGCCCGGGATAATGATGAGTATCTTGGAAAGGCCATCTCCTTCTTCGGAAATGTTATATGTACAGTCAACATGATGAAGAGTGAAGATAATACGACTCCTCTGGAACTGAAAGAGCTGGCAAAGGAAAAAGTATCTCTCAATAAATATTTTAAGACCCCTTTTGAGGGCTTTACCAAGGCACAGGAGATAAAGCCAGCCATCAATCAGGTTCTTTCAAACTCACTCGCCGCCGGCTCCCCCAGAGTCAACATTGACCCTGATGGTGTAAGACGGCGTATTGATCTTATCTACGATTACAAAGGGACCTACTATCCGCAGCTTGGATTTGCCTCTCTTCTCCAGTCAATGGATGTACAGGAGATGGAGAGAACTCCTGTCTCCCTGATTCTAAAGGGTGCTCTTCTGGATGGTGAAAACAGACAGGACCTTGAGATTCCTCTGGACAGAAGCGGTAAAATGATAATCAACTGGCCGGCTAAAAATTATCCCGATAGTTTCAGACATATCAGTTTTTTCTTTTTATACCGACATGACCGACTCAATTCAGATCTTGCATACAATATGCGACTTCTTGTTGATAACCTGAACTTCCTCTATCAGAACGGATTGCTGGATAGTTTGTTGTTTGACGAGATAGTAGATATCTTTAATCTCTATAATTACATTGAAATGCTAAAAGCGGACCATATGGACGGGATTAAAGATATCGATTTAGAAGAATATAAATTTTTAAGGGAACAATATTTTTCAGACATGGAAAACTATTTATCAGGGGATTCAGAAAGTTATATTATAGACAACCTTGATTACTACCTGGATTTCCCAGACTTGCCGGAAGACCTGTATTCCAACCTGCTACAGCTGAAAGAATTCATCCCCACCGTCTTTGAAGCTTCCCGTACGCTTGTCAGGGACATTCAGGATATACGTGTTACATTAAAAAAAGATCTGGAAGGCTCCATCTCCATCATCGGATATTCCGGAACATCCACGACTGATATCGGGGTTAACCCCTTCGAAGAAGAGTATATGAACATGGGGCTCTATGCGGCTGTAACCAATACAATTCTCTCTGGTCAGTTCCTGGACGAATCACCCCTCTGGGTAGCCATGATGGTCACATTGATTATGTCCCTGCTCACTGCCTTTATTGTCTCCCGAATGAACCACCCAGCCTGGGGAATGGCATCAGGTATAGCCGTGCTGGTTCTGACAGAAGCAGCTCTGATCCTGATATTTATTTTCACAGGAATATACACTCCCCTCCTGACTCCGGGAATCACAATACTGTTATCATTTATAGGCATAGTCAGTATGAATCTGATCCTCTCATCCAAAGAGAAAGGATTTATCCGCAGTGCCTTTGCCCAGTATCTGTCTGATGATGTAATCAATGACCTGTTGGATGATCCTTCCAAGCTTGCCCTGGGTGGAGAAGAACGGCATATGACTGCCATGTTCACAGATGTAAAGGGATTCTCCTCAATATCTGAAAAACTGACACCCCAGAATCTGGTTGCCCTGCTCAATGACTATCTGACTGAGATGAGTAACCTGGTAATGGAAGAAAAAGGAACCATCGACAAATATGAGGGAGATGCAATCATCGCCTTCTTCGGAGCACCACAGCCCTTCCAGGATCATGCGACTCGAACCTGCCGGGCTGCCGTTCGCATGAAGAAAGCCGAGAAGATTCTCAATGAAAGAATGATTGCCGCAGAACGAACTCCCGGCCCCCTTCTTACAAGAATTGGAATCAATACAGGAGATATGGTTGTCGGAAATATGGGTACAGTTCAGAAGATGGACTACACCATGATGGGTAATGCGGTTAACCTTTCAGCAAGGCTTGAGGGTGTAAATAAACAGTACGGTACCTGGATACTTATCAGTGACAGCACCTACAGAGAAACAGGTGATCAGTTCACCGTAAGGATGCTGGACAGAGTAAGGGTTGTTGGAATAAACGAACCTGTCCGCCTATATGAACTGGTGGATGAAGCCCATCTCACTCCTGAAAATATTCTGGAGGGACTGAATTATTTCCATAAAGCAATGGAACTCTTTGAAGCACAGAACTGGTCTGAGGCCAACGAAATGTTTAAAAAAACAAGACAGGTGATTCCCGAGGATGCTCCATCCGAGATATATATGAAACGCTGTCTGAAATTCAGTAAGGACCCTCCCCCGAAAGACTGGGATGGAGTGTTCAACCTGACACAGAAATAAATAAGTACCCTTATGTCTACAGACAAGCGTGGAGAAAACAATGAAGCACCGAAAACAGTTCACCCTGATCTTAATGATATTGCTGATCTCCACGGGGCTCTCTGCTGACTCCAGAGTAAAATTCCACTCCATAAGCCTTTTCGGCTTTGAACCCATCAGCCGCTATGAAAATGTAGTGACCGGTTCCGGTATATCCCTGGCTCAGGAATTGTATTTCGGCAGTGGAAAACTCCTTCAAATAGGAGGAGGATTCCGTTATCTCGTACCCAGAGAGACAGAGGGTGACGAACAACTGAGCTGGATTCCAGTTTATGCCGCAGCAAAACTTTTCCTCCCCGTAGAATCAGTCCCCATCTACGCCAAAGGAACAGCGGGTTACTGCTTTATAGAAGGAAACAATGCTGCTTTGCTCAACAAATCGGATTTGAACGGCGGATTCTATTTCAGCCTGGGCGGTGGTGTGGATCTGCCGGTATATTATGCAGATTCGGTCCGCTTCTCCTTTGTTTTTGACATGGGCTGGTCATCATATTCCGCCTCCTACAGCAGGAACGGATCTGATAGTTCACTGAGCTACATGACAATGGATATGCTGGTAGGGATGGGAATCCGCTTCTAATTATTCCTGACATATATTAAATATCTGTAATATCCCATTAATTGCCCTCTGAGCAGACTTTTAAGAGCCTCCCAGGGCTTGTCACCCCTAAGCTAAAAAAGATATATTTTATCCTGAATCGCTAAATCTAGATCGATTCAAATAAAACCCGTCTCTTAACAGTATGAACTACCTGGTGAAAGAGACATCAAATAAATATATCGAGGAGCATCTAATATGGTAAATGGTCTAATTGTAACCATTGTCGGCATGTCCGTGGTGTTTCTGTTTCTAACTCTTTTGGTCGTGACAACAACTTTCATGTCCAAAATAGTTCTGAAGTTTTTCCCTGAGCAGGAAAAACCGGCTGCTCCCGCCGTCAGAAGATCATCCGCAGACGCAGAAATTGCTGTGGCAATTGCTGCTGTGAAAGCTCACACACAATCCTAAAAAGAGGTTAAATTCCCATGAGTAAAAAGCGCGTAAATTTTATGTGTACAGCTTTCCGTGACGGTTTTCAGTCCGTATACGGAGCCCGTGTATTAACAAAAGACTTCCTGCCAGCTGTTGAAGCAGCATCAAAAGCAGGGATCAAACATTTCGAAGCCGGTGGTGGAGCCAGATTCCAGGCCCCCTTCTTCTACGGCAACGAATCAGCATTCGACATGATGGATGAGTTTAGAAAGGCTGCCGGACCCGATGCAGACCTTCAGACTCTTGCCAGAGGTGTCAACGTTGTAGGTCTGAGTTCTCAGTCCAGAGACATCATCAACCTCCATGCCAAAATGTTCAAAAAACACGGTATCACAACGATTAGAAACTTTGATGCCCTTAATGACGTAAACAATCTGATCTATTCCGGTCAATGTATTCATGAAGCAGGCCTGAGACACGAAGTAGTTGTCACAATGATGGCTCTTCCCCCAGGAGTAACAGGTGCTCATGACAAAGACTTCTATGTTGGTGTTCTGAAAGGAATCCTCGAAGCCGGAATCCCCTACGATTCAGTATGTTTCAAGGATGCTTCAGGTACAGCAACTCCCAAGATCGTCGGTGAGACAATTGCAGCTGCAAGAAAACTCCTCGGTCCCGATATGAATATTGCTTTCCATTCACACGAAACTGCAGGTGTATCAATCCAGCAGTATGTAACCGCAATTGAAGCCGGTGCTACACAGGTTGACCTTTCATTGTCTCCTGTATCAGGTGGAACCTGTCAGCCCGACCTTATGACAATGTGGCATGCTCTCCGCGGAACTGATTACGATCTGGGAATTGATCCCTACGAAATCATGAAAGTAGAAGAAACTTTCGAAAAATGTATGGAAGACTACTTCCTACCCCCCGAAGCTACAATGGTTAACCCCATTATCCCCTTCAGCCCCCTCCCCGGCGGAGCTCTGACAGCAAACACACAGATGCTTAGAGACAACGGACTGATGGATAAATTCCCGGAAATTACAAAAGCCATGGGCGAAGTTGTAATGAAAGGTGGATACGGAACTTCGGTTACTCCCGTATCCCAGTTCTACTTCCAGCAGGCATTCAACAATGTAATGTTCGGTCCCTGGAAAAAGATCGCCGACGGTTACGGTAAAATGGTACTCGGTTACTTTGGAAAGACTCCAGTAGAACCCGATGCAGAAATCAAGAAAATCTGTCAGGAACAGATGGGACTCGAGCCCACAACTGAACTGGTAGTTGATATCAACGATAGAAACGAAAGCCTCGGTATTGAAGCTGCCAAAAAGCTCCTTACCGACAACGGAATTAAAGACTTATCCGATGAGAACATCTTCATCGCAGCGGCCTGTCAGGATAAGGGAATCATGTTCCTTAAGGGCGAAGCCAAGGTCAATATCAGAAAAGATGCCAAGAAGGCTGCCGCTTCAGGTGCTACTTCTACCGAAGGCTACACCGTTACAGTTAACGGTAAGGCTTACGGCGTAAAACTTGACGGTGACAAGGCTGTTGTAAACGGCGCAAGTTATGACATCTCCATTGCAGACGGTATTGATGAGGCTGCAGCTGCTGCTTCAGCCGCACCTGCAGGCGGACCCGCACAGGCTGTTAACGCTCCCATGCCCGGTCTTGTTCTCAGAATTCCCGTTGCAGTAGGTGACAGTGTCTCTGAAGGTGATGAAGTAATTGTTCTGGAAGCTATGAAGATGGAAACTCCTGTTTCTTCTCCTGTTTCCGGTACAGTAAAAGCCATTTCCGTATCTCAGGGAGATCAGGTTACTGCCGGACAGTCCCTGATCGAAATCGGCTAAGGAGTAGATAAACTATGACATTCGGACAGACAATAGTGGCTTCCTTTCGGGAGCTTTGGCTGACCACAGGTATCTTCGGCTTTTTGCAGGAAGGTGGCTGGGGTAATATAGTCATGATTATTGTAGGGTTTACCCTCCTTTATCTGGCTATAAAAAAAGAATTCGAACCACTTCTTCTCGTTCCTATCGGAATGGGTGCAATATTGAGTAATATTCCCTTTGCGGAAATTGCTGCTCATACAATACTGCAGGGTGAGTTCACTGAACATGCAATGCTTATTCATGGAGTAGCCGGTGGTTTCATCGGTATGTTCTATGATATAGGTGTAACGAGCGGTCTTTTCCCTCTTCTCATTTTTATGGGAGTCGGGGCAATGACTGACTTTGGTCCCCTTCTGGCAAACCCGAAAACACTGTTATTGGGTGCATCTGCTCAGTTCGGTATTTTCGTTGCACTTCTTGGTGCGGTGGCTCTGGGACAATATGTGCCCGGAATCACTTTCAACCTATTTGATGCGGCTTCTATCGGAATCATCGGAGGAGCGGATGGACCGACTGCAATTTATGTAGCGTCCAGACTTTCTCCGAGTCTACTGGGGGCCATTGCCGTAGCGGCTTATTCTTATATGGCACTGGTTCCAATCATACAGCCACCCATAATGAGAGCTCTGACAACAAAAGAAGAGCGTCAGATCAAGATGGAACAGCTCAGACACGTAACCAAGACTGAAAAGATTATTTTCCCCTTGAGTGTACTGGGAGCCTGTATCCTTCTGCTGCCATCGGCAACTCCTCTTCTGGGAGCTCTGATGTTTGGTAACCTTGCAAAAGAGTGTGGTGTTACCGACAGACTTTCTGACACAATGCAAAACGCCCTGATGAACATCGTAACGATCATGCTTGGTCTTGCAGTCGGTTCTAAAATGCAGGCTGCACAGTTCCTGAACCTGAATACCCTGGGTATTCTGGCTATCGGACTCATTGCCTTCTGTATCGGAACATCATCGGGTGTACTTCTGGCCAAACTGATGAACAAAGTGTCAAAGGGTCACCCCATCAACCCCCTTATCGGTGCCGCCGGTGTCTCTGCCGTACCTATGGCTGCCCGTGTAGCCAATAAGGTTGGACTGGAAGAGAACCCCAACAACTACCTGCTCATGCACGCCATGGGTCCTAACGTTGCCGGGGTAATCGGATCTGCAGTAGCAGCCGGTGTCCTTCTGGCTCTGGTACCAGTTCTGGGTTAATACCTTTTATTTGAATATCCAAATGATATATAAGACCGTCCTGAGAAGGACGGTCTTTTTTTTCACTGATCAATCTATTTACGACGACTGCTGAAACTGGAAAAACAAACACAGTAAATCCACAAAAGACTCACAGTAATGACCTGTAAAATCAGAGAATGAGGAATACACTCTGAATCAGGAGTTAAAAATATGATTTTCTGGCATCTGCTACAGAGCCTTCATATCGCTGTTTGGGTTTATGCTCTGTATACAGCCTTAAGCATACAGACTTCTGAGAGCTGGATTCTGTTCAGCATATTTTTTTTAATAAATCTACTTCAGTTTCTATTTATTTCTGATGACATCGGCAGGGATAGAGGATTCTCCGGGGGACAGTCCTTCGTAATGACCATCCTCCTGGGATTTTCATGGTGGTATCCTCTGAAACAGAAAAAAGAATTCTGATTCCGGGCCATGTATCTATCTACATTCTCTGGAGTTTTTTGAAGCGTTTCAATTCATCCATAAAGTTAGGGGTGAATTTAGAAGGGTCTGATTCCCGGATCTCTTCAAGAGACCAGAATTTTCCTTCATCAATTTCATCACGGTCAAAATCAATTGCACCGTTCCATATGCAGCGGTATGTGCTCACAAACTCTGATTCATAGTCATTTGTGTGCAGATATCGATGAAGAAATTCCAGAACAGAACCCTCAATATTGAGCTCCTCTTTCATCTCCCGGTAGGCCGCCTGTTCATAGGATTCACCTGTACTGACATGACCTCCCACTGAAGTATCCCACTTTCCCGGTTGTACATCTTTTGTAATGCTTCTTTTTTGAAGGTATAATTCACCTGAACTGTCAAACACAAGGATATGTACAACCCTGTGAATCATCCCGGGATTACCATGAAACTCATCTCTTTCACCAGTTCCGATTACATTATCATGCTCATCAACCAGATCAAAAATCTCTTTTTCCTGTACCGGCATGTTCCCTTCTCCTTTCATATGGAATACCCATTCAATTTAAGAAAGATATCCATATCACAGTAGTAAATAATAATCTTTTTTGATATGAATTCCAGAAAAGATTTTATTAATACAGTTCATAAATCAGGACGCCGATAATTTTATCTATGAAGATTCCAATTATTTATCCTGATACAAGAAAAAAAATAACCTGGGATGTATTTATTTTAATACTGACAATCCTCATAACTCTGGTCATACCCCTCATTACGGTATTCCAAATTCCACTGACCGGAGTATTTCTGATCTTTGATTTCTTCATCTCGGTAATACTTATTCTTGATATCTTCATTGAGTCTCATACTGGCTATAAAGAGCAGAGAGAAGTCATTACAGACCAGGACCTTATCTATAAAAGATATATAAGAACAGCACTATTCGTAGATGTTGTAGCTGCCTTTCCATTTTATATGATCCTGTCTCTCGCTTCCAATCCATTAATTGTTCAGATTGGATATTTCTGTAACCTCCTTCGTCTGGTGAAACTGTTCCGGACAACAAGAACTATCAGCCGGATACGAAACAGCAAACGACTGAACCCGAGTTTTATAAGAATGACTCTGCTGATCTTCTGGATACTTATAGCAGCCCATTTGATCTCATGTGCCTGGATGTCCATCTGGGAAGATCCTGCTGCTCTGAATCCAATCAATGCGGATTCTCCCTATCTGAGATCCTTCTATTGGACTGTAACGACCCTGACAACCATCGGCTACGGAGATATCTCTCCCAGCACCAGGCTGGAAACGATATTTGTTATCATTATTGAGCTTATCGGTGCGGGTATGTACGGTTTTATCATTGGTAACATCGCCAATATCATCGCAAATATAGATATAGCAAAATCCCAATATCAGGAAAAAATGGAGAAAGTCACGACTTTTCTTCGATATAAGAAGATTCCACCGGATCTGAAAGACAAGATAAGTGATTACTATGACTACCTCTGGGAGAGCCGGAGGGGATACGATGAATCATCAATCCTCTCTGATTTGCCCAAACCGTTACAGACTTCGGTATCCCTGTTTCTGAATAGAGAAATCATACAGAAGGTTCCCATTTTCCAGGGTGCTTCGGAAGAGTTTATCAAAGAAGTAATTTTGAATCTTGAACCCGTTGTTTTCACACCGGGAGACTATGTTGTGATAAAGGGCGAGATAGGATATGAGATGTATTTTATCAGCCGCGGTTCTGTTGATGTTGTTTCTGAAGATGAATCCGTTGTCTATGCCACACTTGGAGCCGGTTCATTCTTCGGAGAAATAGCCCTCCTCCTCTCGGCTCCCAGAAACGCCACCATCAAGGCCAAAGACTATTGTGACTGCTACTCGCTGAATAAAGAAACCTTTGATCAGATCCTGGCCCGTTTTCCCCAGTTTGCAGAGCGTATCGGTGATATGGCTGAAAAACGCAGGGCTGAAACTGAAGAGAAACAAAAAAAGAAAAAATAGTATTTCACTTACAGATTACCATATATTTGTGCGGCAATATCTAATAACGGCAGTCATCCCCATGGCTGCCGCTTTATATTAATTTTATATATTATTTTTCATATATTATGGTTTTTATATAATATCTGCATTATAATAGTTAATAGTACTTCAGAAGCAATCCTGAAGTGGAGGCAAAGATGAATAGAAAAACTGGTTTAAAAGCAACTTTGATTCTACTTGCAATATTTTTTTTACTGAGTGCTTGTGACGGCTCATCAAACAATGGTGTAAGCGAAGGCTATGGAGGAGTGGATCTTGCGATTCAAGGCTCTCTGCCAGCTGGAACATTGGCAGGAAGAGACGCGGCAGATTCTGCAGTCCTTAGCATAACAGATGTTGCCGGTGCAGAAATCGGACAATTGACACTGACAGATGCACGGGTGAATATCTATCAGATAGAACTGGAACAGGAACTGGCTGAAGTAGATTCTGAAGATGAGGAAGCCCAGGAACTGGAAGTGGAGTACACAGGCCCCTTTATTGTCAATGTGCTTACGGATGTCATTGAACCCGCCATTCCCTACATAGAACTGCTTCCGGGAACCTATGATGAAATCAAACTGAAAGTAGCCCGCATTGAGGGAGACGAAGTGGATGATGAGGGAAATCCTCTTGTTGATCCTTCTGATCCTCTATATGAAAACAGCATAGTCCTTATTGGAACCTATACCGGACCAACGTCCACAGTGAATGTGACAGATATGGATTTTACTGCTACTTTTGCCATCGATGAAGAGTTTGTACTCGGTGGTACTGAAGTGATTATTCTTGATGAAGGCGTAATAAATTCTATTATTGTCGCCTACCGTCTGGCACGCTGGTTTCATTTTGACAATGCCGAAACCAACGGCGATTCCGTAGAATTTGCTACAATAGTAAGTGCAGCTGGTGAGATAATCTTAAATGAAGATCAAACCGGAGTTAATGCAACAATATGGGAAGTTATCAAAAAAAATATCAAAGAATCAGCAGACTTCGGAGAAGATTCAGATGAGGACGGAGAACTGGACTCGGATGAGGATGAGGATGAGGATGTTGATTCTGAAGATGATGAAGACTTTTAAGATCTAAAACAATAGAACCAATGAAGCTCCCGTAATACGCGGGAGCTTCTTTTTTAGCTGACCAGAACAGTTGAGTTGTCTGAAAGATCCAATTCCGGCTCATCCTCATGACGAAGGGCTCTATAAAGCAGCAGTGCTGTTACGATTGTAGAGATCCCATCTGCAATGGGAGTCGCCAGCCAGACCCCTGTAAGACCCCAAAGGGGTGCAAGAACAAGTACAAGCAGGGGAACAAGAAGAACAAATTGACGCATACTGCTCAAAAACAGTGCTGTAACAGGTTTATTGATCGCCTGAAAATAACTGTTCCCGATAAACTGAAATCCCAGTGCCGGGAGCATCAGTACAAAAAGGCGTAGTCCCTTAACCGCAATCTCGAGGGTTTCTGATCCTGGATCAAGAAACAGGCTCAAAGCGGCTCTGGGAAAGATCTCAAGTAATGCCCAGACTATTGTAGCAAATACGACAGCGATTGTTGCGGCAAAGAATAATGCTTCTCTCTCCCTATCTCTTAATCCGGCACCATAATTGTAACCAATCAACGGCATGGTTCCAAACTGGATTCCAAAGAGTGGCATAAGGAAAAGAGTATAGAGGCTGTTAATCGCACCGATTGCCGCCAGGGCTGCTGTTCCACCCAAATCAACCAGATACAGGTTTAGAAAAAGCAAGGCAAAACTGGCACCGAACATACCGATGAATTGCGAAACTCCGAGAGCAACCATACTGCGGACAACAGAGAACTTCAGAATGAATGATGAAACATCTATTGCTAGAGAGCTTTTCCCTTTCAGGTAATAAGTAATGAGAATTAACGAACCGACAATCTGCCCGGTAATAGTAGCCCAGGCCGCACCCTGTATACCCCATCTGAAAACAACAACAAAGAGAAAATCCAGAACAAGGTTAGTCACTGCAGAAATAATTTGAGAGGCCATTGCAAGACGGGGCTGCCCCTCTGTCCTGACTATATTTGCAAGATTCATGGAGAAGAGCTGAAATATCATTCCCAGCAGTATTATCCTGAAATACGGAAGGGCATATTCAATTACATCCTCTCCTTTAAGCAAGAGAATCAGATCTTCTGCAAAAAGGAAGCCCAGAGAGACAATTAGAGCAGCTGATAATGCAATCAGTGTAATCATATTCCCGAAGATTCCTGCCGCCTGATGGGCCTTTTTTTCACCCAGCTTAATAGAAATAAGAGGTGCAGCGCCTCCTCCAAGCAGCGAGGCCAGAGCCATCATCATAAGCATCAACGGGAAAATCACTGTAACTCCCGCAAGGGCATCTTCCCCGACAAATCGCCCGATAAAGATACGGTCCACGACATTGTAGATTGAGTTTACCACCATGGCGATCACTGTGGGAATTGAGTATTGAAGGACCAGTTTTTTTATGGGTTCTGTACCCATTTGTTTTGTATTATCTGTCATAAATTTTACGTCCTGTGTATTGATTCCAGAGCTTCAGTTATTTCTAAAAGATCCACCAATGCCCTTGTCATTTTTTCTTTCTGTTCTGTAGTTAAAGGAGCCATCATCCGGCTGATATTTCCTGACATCTTTCTTCTAATATCATCTGTCAGAACCTGTCCTTCTTCGGTTAATAGTATATGGAATGATCTTCTATCATGAGTATCCCTTTCCTGTCTGATCAGAGATTGTTTCTCCAGAGTCTTGAGGACCCTGCTCAGTGCGCCCTTATCCAATTCAGAATACCTGGACAAGCTGCTGAGTGTATTTCCCTCATGATCGGAAACCATCATTATTGTTTTTTCCTGGGTAAGATTGATTCCATTCTTATTCCTCTGTGGTGTCTTCCCATCCATAAGCATACGTATCAACCTGGGTAATACACTGAAATAATCCTCTGTGATTTTCATCTTGGCCTTCTTTCATTGCTATTGCATTATTTGCAATAGCAACTATATAGAGAATAAATTGTCCTTTCAAGCTTCTTTAAGAAAAAGAAACAGAAATAAGAGAGGAATAAAAAAACCGGGCATGAATTATGCCCGGCTGTATATTATCTGAAATCAAACAGACTTAAAAGATTACTCCCCTGTGTCCAGCATCTCCCTGCCGGGCCTGTCCGGAATATGGACAACCTCTCTGGGTTTTGATCCATTCTGGGGACCTACGATCCCCCTGATCTCCATCTCTTCCACCAGACGTGCAGCTCTGTTATATCCTATCTGAAGACGACGCTGCAGATAAGAGGCCGAAGCTTTTCCGGCAGCCAGCACTATATCAAGTGCCTTGTCATAAAGGGGATCAGAGAACGAACTGACTCCACGGCCGTCGCCCCCTGATTCATAATCATCGTCATCAAGGAACATTTCATCATCAATATAGTCAGGCTCACCCAGAGTTTTAACATAAGAGACAACACGTTCCACCTCATCCTCCGAGAGAAATGCACCCTGCATACGTGAGGGGAAGGGATCCCAGGCCGATGTAAAGAGCATGTCACCCTTACCAAGAAGCTTTTCGGCACCCATCATGTCAATGATAATACGGGAGTCAGTCTTACTGGCTACCATAAAGGCTATACGGGATGGGAAATTCGCCTTGATCAATCCGGTAATTACATCGATTGAAGGCCTCTGAGTTGCCAGAACAAGATGTATACCCACAGCCCTGGACATGGCAGCCAGACGGGCCACAATGGCTTCCAGCTCCTTGCCTGACTGAGCCATGAGGTCGGCAAACTCATCAATAACCAGAACGATATACGGCATATGTGTGGTGGCAATATCCCGCTCTTTGATTCTCTTGTTAAAACTCTTTATATCACGCACACCCATGGCATCAAGGAGAGCATAACGTCTCTCCATCTCATAAAGACACCACTGCACTGCCTGAAAAGCCTTCTTTGACTCTGTTATAACGGGAGTCAGAAGATGGGGAATATCATTATATAGTTTCAGTTCAACGATCTTGGGGTCTACCATGATGAGTTTCACATCTTTGGGAGATCTCTGATAAAGGATGGAACAGATAAGTGAGTTTACACAAACCGACTTACCAGAACCCGTTGAACCGGCAATCAGTAGGTGAGGTGTCCGGGCAAGGTCGATCACCTGATTACCACCGCTGATATCCTTACCGAGAATTACAGGTATTTCATAATCAGCTTTTGTAAATTCATCAGAAGAGACCAGTCCACTGTAGGAGACAATTGAGCGTTTCTTGTTGGGAACCTCAATACCGATGGCCTGTTTGCCCGGAATGGGGGCGACAATACGGATACGGGAAGATGCCAGCCGGAGGGCCAGGTTATCCTGGAGGTTGACGATACGGGAGACCTTTACACCTGGAGAAGGTTGAATTTCAAACATGGTAATTACAGGACCTCTGGATATTCCTACAACCGTTGCTTCAATCTTGAACTCGTTAAGAGTCTCTTCAAGAGCACGTGCCTGTCTGCGGGTGAAATCATCCACCTCATCAAAGCTGTTATCAGGATACTCCTTAAGCAGACCAGCTACAGGAACAGCATACTTCTGTTTTTTACGCTTATGTTTTGGAATATGGCCGGGGCTGAGAACTCCAAGCTTCTCTGTCTCACCTTCGGGTGACAACTTGGATTCAATGGATATCTCTACTTCCAGGGGAATATCGACAGGTTCAGACTCTTCTATCAGCTCTGCTTCAAGAATATCATCATAGCTGTCAGTCACATATCCCTGAGCCTGATAATCTGCTTCGTCTATCTCATCAACTTCGTCAACTTCATCAACTTCATCAACTTCATCAACTTCATCAACTTCATCAACTTCATCAACTTCATCAACTTCATCAACTTCATCAACAGACTCAAGGGCCACAGGCTCATCCATCAGGAAACCGATACCGGGATCTTCAGTTACTCCCGAAAATTCAGAAGGAATCACAGCTGATGCTGCAGAGACTGACGCCGCGACAGAAGGGGGCACAGTTTCATTCTCATAAACAGGATTTACCACTTCATCAATGCTCATGGTTTTATTAGGATTAAACACAGGAGCCCCAGTCCGGGTTGCAGCTTCCGGTTTCTCAGACGGTCTGTCCGGTTTAAACACGGGTTTTTTATTCAGATCGGGCCTGAGTACAGAAGCAATAAGGGACTGGATTTCACTGTCATCAGCCACCTCAACAGGAGGAATGGGCTGAGGCATGTCGGGCATGGGAAAAGCCTCGGCATCGGGATCATGAGAGAACTCGGACTCCTCAAATACAGCCTTTCTGTATGGATCTTCAAAACTCTGTTCCCGGCCTGTCTTCAGGACATTCATTTTAAGGGAGACAATACTCTCTTTAATCGATGAGAACATCTTAAAACTCTCTGAAAATTCTGGTGGAAACCAGGGTTTTCCCGGGAAAATAAAATCTCCCAGTTTATATATCAGGGCACACTCCACCAAAAACAGGAGTAGAAGAAATGGAAAAGAAATCCAAATCCCCAGTTCGGTGATCAGATAACGTGAGATAAATATATTGGTATTACCGCTGACAACATGAAGCAACAGCGCCAGATTAATAAAAGGGAAAAGTGACAGATTCATTGTGAGAAGCAGCTTTTCAGTGTTTCGCGGAATATTGAGAATAAGAGCACAGAGTACGAGGTAAACAGGGACGTAAAATGCTGCCAGATGGAATGTACTGAATAAGAAGGAGACAAATCCTGCGGTCACACCGAAGGCTCCCAGAAGGGTAAAGAGAAAAAGTAAGACTCCCGTTGAAGCCAGAACTATGGATAAAATACGTGTAAACTTATTCAATACGGACTCTCCTGTATCTAAGATTATCGGAATTTCCCGGCCTCTTCTGAACAGAAGAAGCCGAACATCCCTGAATAGGATATCTGAGGAGATTCTCAGTTCCGGTATTAGTTAATTAGAAGAAGATCAGGCCCAGAATTCCAAGGGGTACCAGATAGAAGCAGAAATAATAGAACTTACCACTGTTGATCAGACGGACCAGCATCCATAAAGCCAGAAAACCGGAGATCAATGCAGCCATAAATGCAACCCCGATTACAGACATGGAAATACTGTTAAGAAGTTCCACTCCATCTTTCATATCAAGAATAAGGGCCCCTAGAATGGCGGGGATGGAGATGAGAAAGGAATATTCTGCAGCCACATCCCGATTAAATCCACGGTAGAGACCGGCAGAAATAGTAATACCCGAACGGGAGATTCCCGGCAAAACACCGATTCCCTGTGCCACACCTGTTATAATACCATCTTTAAAATTCAGATCCCGGTACTCTCTTCCCTCTTTTGCCTTACGTGTAAACCACAGCAGAGTTGCAGTCACCAGATACAGAGGAAAAACGACTTTAGGAGTTTCTCCCACATTCAATTCTGAAATCAATAGCCCCAGAATTCCAGTAATAAAAACAGCCACAAGAATAACTGCAATCAGCTTCATATTTTTCATATCCTGTTCGTCTGTTTTCCTGGCAATCCAGCGGAACAGTGAAGCGAGGAGCTCAATAACCTTTTTACGGAACATAACAAGTACAACAATCAGGGTGGCTACATGGAGGAGGACATCAAAAAGAACAGGTATTTCACCCAGACCCATCCAATGTCTCATCATCAGTAAGTGTCCGGAACTGGAAACCGGTAGGAATTCAGTTAGCCCCTGAATGATTCCAAGAATAACTGCCTGTAAATAACTCATAAAATCTCCGTAATTATTTTAATAAATCTCATTCCAATATACATCAGAAAGGCTGATAAAACTGATCAAGCCACTCCCCGGGGGGAAGACCAGTCTCAAGATACCTGTATGAAGCGGCTGCGACAATAACCTTACGCACATAATCCCGTGTTTCCCTGAAAGGGATGCTCTGAATAAAAAGATCAGGATCAGATGAGGGGTATCGTCTCTTCCAGGTACGAAGGTTTCCACCCCCGCCATTATAGGCAGCCAGCACATCCACATAGGAATCGGTCCAGGGACGCTCAAGCAGCCAGTTCAGATAGAGAGTACCCAGAGTAATATTATCTTCGGGGTTCATCAGATCCCATTCACCCATTCTATGTTTCCGGGCCAGTTCTGCCGCAGTGGCCGGCATCAGCTGCATCAGGCCGCCGGCACCCACACGTGAAGAAATCCCCTCATGGAAGGCGCTCTCCCTGCGGATAACTCCCAGTATCAGTTCATCGGGAACAATGTCTTCAGAGAGTGTATACCGTTCCGCCCCGGGAAAAACCCAGGGAAGAAGTACCATCCCCTCTTGGGGAGGAAGACGGTAGAACCAGTAACCCGCAAAGCGGATCAATTCATATAGGTCACCTTCAGCCTCAAGATAGCGGCAGAACTCAGCGACCGTGTCTGCTGAGATATCCTCTCGTCTTTCATCCAGTCTTGTAAGAGCTTCTTCATTATATCCGGCGGAAAGCAGCACTGTGTAAAGTTGGTCTGCCACAGCGGTTTGAGACACCCTGGCAGATTCAGTGCCAGCCGTCAGATCAGGCCATTGTTCAGGTGCCGATCTGAGAGCAAAATACCCTCGTGGATCGGGGTGGTAAAGATCAGATAGGGCAGCAAGAGAACCGCTGGGGAGATAGCCGGCATCCACGACTTTCTGTAAAAGAAAGTAACCCTGAGATGCCGATTCTGTCAGACCTGCATCCATAACTGCCGGCAGCAGCTGCAGCAGATCCTGCCAACGCCTGTAACGAACCAGGGTACTGTAGTATTCATCCAGTACATCATTAAAATACCCGCCGTCATTCCTCAAAGTACCAGTCTGTACAAGATAATGGGGAAGACGATCCGGAAACTCCCTGCTCAACAGACGGATGATATACCATTGTGAACGCCGAATCTCCTGCCAGTCATCTGATCTGCTGATGGACTGTTCATACCAGTAGAGAGCATTATCATTGTCTCCGGTATTTTCATAACAGGATCCAAGAAAAAAACTTCCGCCGAATCCGGAGGCAACAAAACCTTTCCACTCAGAAAGGAAATCTATCCAGTAGGAAGCTTCATCAGTTTTAACAACCGAATTTCTAATTTCAACTAATAGTGATGAGAGAGGGAGATCTATTGAGTTATGAATATTCAGAAACCAGTATTCCCGGTAAGCCTGCTCGGCGTCTTCATATTCCCGGTTGTGAAAATCCTCTTTTGCCTTCAGCAAAAGCAGATCCTCTACAGCAAAATCCCTCTCTTTCTGATTTACAGATAAGTTTCGGCCTGTCGTAGTTTTAGAATCCTGATATTCAAGCCCATTGTATTCAAGAATCAGAAATGCGGCCTTCTGCCTGCCGGTACCCCAGGATTCCATATGCCTTATCAGATCATCTCTGGAATAGGATTCCAGCTTAATCCGGTCGGCAGGCTCCAGGATTTCTCCTGAAAACAATATGTTAAACGTTCTGTCCAGATTCTCT
Organism: Oceanispirochaeta sp. M1; assembly: GCF_003346715.1. Classification (NCBI taxonomy): domain Bacteria; kingdom Pseudomonadati; phylum Spirochaetota; class Spirochaetia; order Spirochaetales; family Spirochaetaceae; genus Oceanispirochaeta; species Oceanispirochaeta sp. M1. Next base: position 65,047 of record NZ_QQPQ01000008.1, on the reverse strand, counting down.
GTCTGCTTTGTGGAACGGACACTGTAACATCCGTACAGCACCAAAAAAAGAAGCACAGGGAATAAATAGACTGGACGCAGTTTATGAAATTTCATACAACCTCGCTGCGGATTATAGCCCTAAAACAAATCTTGCTCCAGAGCCGATATCCGGGAGAACCGTATAAAAGAATCAGGCTGCTGCGGTGGTTCTTTTCCTGGGTTTTCTTCTACCCTCAAGAGTATTTACAACCTTAGCAACCTCTTTCAGTTTATAGAAGTTTAGGTTTGTATACTGAAAAGAGCTGAGGAGAGCCGGTCCGATATCTTCCAGACAGGCTACACCGCCGTTATCACCAAGGCCGTTTACAGTGAGGCTGACAGCATCAGCACCACCGTAGATTGAACGCATTGTGTTTTCAAATCCGGCTCCATCGGCATTATGACCATGGAATTCCAGAGAAGCATTGGATCTTGTCTTAAGAGTCTCAAAAAACTTCTGGACATCTTCACCACAGCTTGCATTCTGAGAGTCTGCCAGTCTTACCCTATGAGCTCCGTAGAGATTGGCCTTGGATATAAATCGGCTCAGTTTTTGTATATCACCATTGAATGGATTGGAAATACCCACACTCACATAATCAAAATGATCAAAACTCTTTTTAATCATATCTTTCATCTGTCCCATAGATTCTTCAAACTGGGAGTTGGAACTGGTATAAGAAATAGTATCCTCTGGAAAACAGATATGAATGCTTTTTACCGAACAGCGCTTTGCCAGTTCGATGGAAGCCATTGAAGCCTTTACCCAGCAGGTGATCAGGGTTCCCGGGTTTTCAATTTTCATCTGACGGATGGATCTGCACTCTCTGGGACCCTTGGCAGGAATACCTGCCTCTATTTCATTCACACCGGCAAGAGATAAAAGGCGGGCAATCTTGAGCTTCTCCATTTCTGAATACTCACGCCCATCCATCATGCTCCGTTCTCTCAATGTTGAATCGACAACCCACAATGATTTGCCTTTATCGTATATAGCCATAGAATCTTCCTCCTGAAAGCTGCATAAACACCATTCATCCCGGTGACCTGCGTTCTCTGCTTTGTATTACGCAATAGTTGTGCCATTTTTATTTTCTGATAATTATTAGAGAACAGTTATATTTCAGATAAGAACTTAGCTCAAATTTAATTTTTTATATTTTATTATTTCTCCAAGCAAAAACTATACATAAAAGTAGCACACACAAAAGGAATCCACATAAATGTATGAAAGCACGGTCATAACTGTTGATGAACCTCGGTTGACATGGACTGTGAGGAGAGCTAAATTCATTTTAAGTAGGAGACAGCATGAAACAATATGGATTTGTCAGAATCTGCGCCGCCGTTCCCACGGTCAAACCTGCGGCGGTTGAAAAAAATATCGGATGGATCATCGATCTTATAAATAATGTTAAAAGCGAAGAGCCCGATCTGCTTCTCCTTCCCGAACTCTCCCTGACCGGATATAGCTGCAGTGACTTGTTCAGACAAAACACCCTGCTTCAAAAATCCAGAGAAGCTCTTATGACACTGGCAGAAGAGACCATAAATCTGGATTTTCCTGTAATTGTCGGAATCCCCCTTGTAATCAACAGTGCACTTTATAACTGTGCTGCAGTATTGTCCCGGGGCCAGGTTCTGGGAATCGTTCCCAAGACCTATATTCCCAACAGTAATGAATTTTATGAACGGCGCTGGTTCAGCTCCGGACGTAACTGCCTTGAAACTTCAATTGATATCATGGGCGGTAATATTCCCTTTGGAACAGACCTAATCTTTCAAGATGAGAAATACCCGCTTATGCGATTCGCAATTGAAATATGCGAAGACCTCTGGTCTCCTCTTCCACCGAGCACCACCCTCTCTCTGGGAGGAGCCCTGATCATCGCAAACCCTTCGGCAAGCAACGAACTGGTAGGCAAGGCGGAGTATAGAAAACAGGTGACATCCCAGCAGTCTGCCCGGTGTATCGGAACCTATGTCTATGCCTCGGCAGGCCCCGGTGAATCAACAACCGACACTGTCTATGGAGGACATTCACTGATCTATGAAAACGGAAGACTCCTGAAAGAGGGTGAGCGTTTTCAGACAGAGAGCAGCTGGATCTGTTGTGATACAGATCTTGAATTCCTTGAACACCAGCGCCTCAGTTCCCCCTCATGGTCTCAGAGTAAGGATTTCGAAGCCATACCCTGCAGAACCATCTGCTATGAAGGCCGGGAGTCTGAATCTAAAGCAAAATCAGATTTTCTCAGATATATAGATCCACACCCCTTTGTCCCATCCTCAAGTGATGACCGGACAGTACGCTGCCGCGAGATTTTTTCCATTCAGAGCACTGCCCTGGCCGCAAGACTGAGACATATCGGATGTAAAACTGCGGTTCTCGGTCTTTCGGGCGGCCTTGATTCCACTCTGGCTCTTCTTGTTGCACAGGAGGCATTCAAAAGAGCAGATCTTCCTCTGGAAGGGCTGCAGTGCTATACAATGCCTGGTTTCGGAACTACAAAGAGAACAAAGGGGAATGCAGAACTTCTCTGTGAAGAACTGAATATCCCTCTGGAAGTCATAGATATTCAGAATATCAGCACAATTCAGCTTCAGGAGCTGGACCACAGCGGGGAACCCTCGGATGTAGCCTACGAAAATGTCCAGGCCAGACAGAGAACCATGTACCTGATGAACAAGGCGAATATGCTGAAGGGTATAGTTATCGGAACTGGTGACCTTTCGGAGCTTGCCCTGGGCTGGTGTACCTATAATGGAGACCATATGTCCATGTATGCCGTGAATACAGGAGTCCCCAAGACTCTGGTTCGCTACCTGGTACAGTTTGTGGCCGATCAGCAGCAAAACAGAAAGGCCGCTGAAATTCTCTATGATGTAATAGACACTCCCATCAGTCCCGAACTTCTCCCCCCGGACAAGCAAGGGGAGATCGCTCAGAAGACAGAAGATGTGATAGGCCCCTATGAACTGCACGACTTTTTCCTATACCAGATTGTCCGCTGTGGATTCGGCCCTGCCAAAACCTTCAGACTTGCTGAAGAAGCCTTCAGCGAAAATTATGACAGAGAGACGATCAGGAAATGGCTCCATCATTTTATCTGGAGATTTTTCACACAGCAGTTCAAACGCTCCTGTCTGCCCGACGGACCGAAGGTGGGAACAATCGCTCTGTCACCCAGAGGCGACTGGCGCATGCCCAGCGACAGTGATCCCGAAATATGGCTGAAAGAACTGGACTCAGCGAAGTGAATGAATCAGAATATTAGAGAAACAGAGTTATAAATAAAAAATAATCCCCGGAGGATAAAGATGAATGCAGATATAGGACTCGTCGGACTGGCGGTAATGGGGCAGAATCTTGTCCTGAATATGAATGACAACGGCTATACAGTAGCTGTTTACAATAGAACTGAACAGGTAACCAAAAACTTTCTTGCCGGCAATGCCGCAGGAAGAGAAACCATACTGGGAATGAGCAGCCTGAAGGATTTAGCTGCCTCCCTGAAGCGTCCCCGGAAAGTTATGATAATGGTAAAAGCGGGTGCCGTTGTGGACATGGTTATCCAGGAACTGCTCCCCTACCTTGAGAAAGGCGACATCATTATCGACGGGGGAAACTCCCACTACCCCGACTCCACCAGAAGAATGAATGAACTGAAAGAACAGGGCATCCTTTTTGTCGGAAGCGGTGTATCCGGTGGAGAAGAGGGTGCCAGAAGAGGCCCCTCCCTTATGCCCGGAGGTAATCCCGAAGCATGGCCGCATATCAAAGAGATACTACAGGCGATCTCTGCCAAGGTAGACGGTGATCCCTGCTGTGACTGGGTTGGAGAAGAGGGTGCAGGTCACTATGTGAAGATGGTTCATAACGGTATCGAATACGGAGATATGCAGCTTATCGGAGAGGCCTTTCAGCTGATGAAAGACGGCATGGGTCTGGATTACGATGAGATGAGCTCGATTTTCAAGGAGTGGAACAATGGCGCACTGGACAGCTATCTTATTGAGATAACCCGAGATATCCTGGCCTTCAAAGACAGCGACGGAGCCCCTCTTGTTGAGAAGATAAAAGACAGCGCAGGTCAGAAAGGAACAGGAAAATGGACAGGAATTGCCGCACTGGATACGGGCATCCCCCTGACTCTTATTGCCGAGGCAGTCTTCAGCCGCTGCCTGTCATCTATCAAGGATGAGCGGGAGCGCGCGTCAAAACTGTATAGCGCCCCCGAAAAAGCAGGCATAAAAGACAGAAAAGCATTCCTGAATGACCTGGAGCAGGCCCTTCTCGCATCGAAGCTCATCTCCTATGCACAGGGTTTCATGCTCCTTAAACAGGCTGCCGGTGATTTCGGATGGAAACTGAATTTCGGCGCCATCGCATTGATGTGGAGAGGCGGTTGTATTATTCGAAGCACCTTTCTGGGAGATATCAAGAAAGCCTTCGATGACAATCCCGATCTGGAAAACCTGCTGCAGGCCGACTACTTTAAGAATATAATGGAAGCCGGACAGGCATCATGGCGACGAGTTGTGATTCAGGCTGTAGAGTGGGGAATCCCTCTGCCGGCCATGTCATCGGCTCTGGCATTCTTTGACGGTTACAGAACAGCAAGGCTCCCGGCATCTCTTCTTCAGGCACAAAGAGACTATTTCGGTGCTCACAGCTATGAGCGCCTGGACAAGCCTGAGGGAGAATTTTTCCACACCGACTGGACCGGTCAGGGCGGGGGTGTCGCAGCCTCCACATATAACGCCTGATTTTTCTAAAAATTAGCGATTAATCTCCCTCTATATCCCTACTGCGGTTTGACTTAAAAATCCGCTGCAGGGTATACTGTCGCCTATGGAAAAAAAAGTAAATACTCTATTTAAAGCCCATCAGGAAGTTGTCTATCCAACACAGGGTGTCGGCCATATAGAGAAGATTGAAGAAAAAGTGTTCAAGAGTAAAACGATCCTCTATTATGTGATCTACCTTGAAGTATCAGATATGACCGTTATGGTGCCCGTGGATAAAGCGGAAGAACTGGGACTCAGAGCGATTGTGTCTCCAGCAGAATCAAAAAAAGCACTGGAAATTATCACCAAAGAATACGAACCTGTCCCCACAGACTGGAAACTGCGTTATCAGATGAACGTTGACCTTCTGAAAAAGGGAGCTGTTACAGATATTGCCACCGTTGTTACAACTCTGTATCACAGAAGCAAAATCAAGGAACTTCCCATTCTGGAAAGAAAGCTCTATGACAGTGCTCTGAAACTTCTTATTGATGAAATATCATTTTCCATCGGAAAGTCTAAAGACGACGTGGAGCAGCTGGTTTTCAGTAAATTAGAATCTGAATAAATATGAAAAAAGCAGCAATTATTACAGCCGCCGGTTCAAGCAGCCGCATGAAAGGCAAAGGTAAAAAAGAGTTCAAAGTCATTAAAGGAAGAACCGTTCTGGAAAGGGCCGTTCTTCCTTTTGTTATTTCTGAGGAATTCGAGCATATCTGTGTCACGTACCCCGAAGGTAAAAAAGAGGAAATGGAGAAAGCTCTCCATAGAATTAATTTCCCGATCTCATATGTCCAGGGCGGTGCCACCCGTCAGGCATCGGTGTTCAATGCACTCAAGAAACTGAAAGAGACAGATAGCGATCTGGTACTTATCCATGATGGAGCAAGACCCCATATCAGTGAAGAACTGATCAGCAGAGTCCTTAAAGGGACGATAGACAGAGGGAACAGTACACCTGTAACCCCAACTATCAGCGCCATGAAGGTCCTCAGCCCCCTGGGAGACATTGAGCAGCATCTGGTTCGTAACAAGACAGTCAGTGCCCAGACACCACAGGGATTCAGCTTTCCCGAACTCCTTGAAGCTCACGAAAAAGCCGATGCGGATATTAATGAATATATCGATGACTCTGAAATCTGGTCAGTCTATATAGGACCGTCCCACACTGTTGAGGGAGATCCTGATAATATTAAAATCACCATTCCCGGAGATTTGAAAAAAAAATGAGAATCGGACAGGGATACGACATTCACCGCCTTGTTGAGAATCGCCCTCTTATCCTGGGAGGAGTTACTATTCCCTCAGAGAAAGGAGAAGACGCCCACTCCGACGGTGATGTTCTCCTTCATGCCCTGATTGATGCTCTTCTCGGAGCTATTGCCCAGGGTGATATAGGAACTCACTATCCCCCCTCCGATCCTGCATGGAAGAATGTTGATTCCCGCCGTCTCCTCCGGGAGACGCTGGCTAAAGTGGAGAACGCCTCCTATAGCATAGCCAATATCGACTGTACCGTAATTCTTGAAAAACCGAAACTAGGGCCCCATCGGGAACAGATCCGTCTCTGTCTGCAGGAAGATCTGAAGATCCCTCTGGACTGCATCTCCTTCAAGGCAAAGACCAAGGAGAAGATGGATGCTGCAGGCCGGGGTGAAGCCGTTGAGGCACTGGCCACCGTCCTTCTGACCCCGAAAAACTAATGAAAAAAACAGTTCCTATCTGGGATGATATATTTATCATCCTCAATGATTTTATGAAGGGTTTCGAACTACCTTCTGTATCACTGATCGGAGAGGAAAACGGAACACCCTACAAGATACTGATATCCACACTTATATCACTGAGAACCAGAGATGAAGTCACACTCTCAGCCTCACGCCGTCTCTTTGAGAAAGCCGATAATCCTGCAGAGATGCTGAAGCTGACAAGTAGTGAAATTGAAGAACTAATCTACCCCTGCGGATTCTTCAGGGTCAAGGCAGATAATATTCTTAAAATATCCCAAATGATACTCAACGAACATAGCGGCAAAGTTCCCTGTACCCTTGATAAACTGATTGCCTTTCCCGGAGTAGGCCTGAAGACGGCAAACCTGGTACTCAGCCTAGGTTTCAATATACCGGCAATCTGTGTGGACATACATGTGCATAGAATATCCAACCGTCTGGGATGGATAAAAACGAAAAAGCCGGATGACTCGGTTCCGGCTTTGGAAAAGGTTCTTCCTGATAAATACTGGATTCCTGTGAATAAACTGCTTGTTCTCTACGGGCAGCAGATCTGCACACCGCGCAATCCAAAATGTTCACAATGCCCTTTAGACAGCTACTGCCTGAAGGCAGGAGTGGAACAGAGCCGCTGACCCAGTAAAACTGCTGAACCAGGACAGAGATTTAATCTGTCAGTTCTGCAGGGAGCTTTTTCCGGCTGAATCGTGAACTACTCAAAGGATTTCCCTTGTCATCGTATTCCCAGACTGCTCCCGCAGTACCCTCTTTATTCTCAACGGACTGTTCATCAATACCGTAATAGGTCTCAGTGAGTGGATTTCCGAACTTGTCATAGCTCCAGCGGTAGATGGCAACTCCGTCATTATTGGCCTTGTACTGCCCGTAAAGCCCATACTGGCTCTGACTGACAACATTATCCTCTTCATCATATTCCCAGCTGTAGGAAGCAATGCTCTGGTTGTTCTCTGCCGGACGTTCCTGCTCGTCATAATGCAGCTCTTCCAGCTTGTTTCCTCTCAGGTCATAGTTCCAGCGGAATACGGCCACACCCGAGTGATCTGTCTTTAGCTCATCATAGTCTGAGTAGCTTCTGGACTCTGTCATATTACCAAAATCGTCATAGATATAACGGTACATGGAAATTCCCCATTGATCTTCTTTAAGAGAATCATCCACATCATAGTATTTCTGCTCTGTAATATTGCCGCGTTCATCAAAAACCCAGCGATAGGAGGCAAATCCATTACTGTCCAGAACCTTATTCTGTGTCCTGTCCAGATTCTTCTGCTCCAGCTCATTTCCCTGAGGATAATGAATCCATCTGTACACGGCCACACCCGAAGCGTCGGGAATCATCAGACCGAGATCTGAATAATGCTCTTCCCTGATTCGGTTACCCATTTCATCGTAGATCCATTGGTAGCGGACTACCAGGTTTTTATCGGCCTTCAGTCCACCGTCTTTTCCAAAATTGACCTGGGATACTTTGTTCCCCTTTTCATCCCAGTGGTAAACCACAGATGCCAGCCCATCGTCATTTAAAACAGGGAAATCATAGCTGTCAAACCAGCTCTCTCTCAGCAGATTTCCCTGGTCATCCCACTCTCTGCGAACGACTGCCGGACGCCCATCTGAATCTACAGGGAGTCCTCTCTCATCCAGCTGCAGGACCCGTGAGAGATTACCTCTGTCGTCATAAAGAAAACGCAGCTCAAATACCCCGCTGTCACCGATTCTGTTTCCATCAGGATCAAAATAGAGCTCTGAAACCTTTCGGCCGCTTTTATTAACATCCCACATGATTGAGGCAATACCCTTGCTGTTAGCCTTAAGGTTTCCGTAGCGGTCATAATAGAAGGCGGCCGTTATATCTCCAGAAGAGTTCTGCCTGAGACGTACCGAATAAACACCCTGCTCATCGGGAGCGGGCATCCCTCTGGAATCCAGAAAAGTTCGACGGATGTAGTTTCCATTGTAGGAAAACTGAATAACAGGTACACCCAATAAGGGATCCTTTAAAGAAGTTCCCCTTCTCAAGTATTCAATCCGACTGATCCTTCCGTCATCAATTGTAGATATTCTATAACAATTAACAGAAAGAGCCTCATCTTCGGCCAGGGGATATCCGCCAACTAACCTCTCATCCTCTGCTATACGTATTTTCCTGAAGTAGGAGATCTCCTCCTGCCCGGATGCTGTACCGGGAAAAATGAAATGAAGCAGCATCAATGCCCCGAGGAAAATAAGAAAACACGCTGCCGGGCTCCGTCTGTGAGCTGATCTTCTATTTTTAACTGTACTCATATCTATATCCTCATGGTCTTCACAGGGCTTGTTCCCTGCACCTGTTTGATTATCTCGGCAAATTCTCCGAACTGTTTCAGAGAATCCTGTTTTCTCTTCTCTTCCTTCTCCTGCATCAGCTGATCCCTGAAACGGAAGATTTCCGCCTGAACCTTCATGGGCCGGGCAACCGAGAAGAACTGAAGTGTCCCGCTGTTTCCCGGTGTCTCAATCAGAACATCCCCGTAGTTGAGAAGGATCTTAACAATCCCTTTCTGAGAAACCCTGACATTCAGTATTCCAGAGAGGTCTGTCTGAGTGCGCTGCTCCTCCCTGGCGAAGGGTTTTCTCTCAATATCCCAGACATAGGGGAGGTCAATCTTATAGATATCATTCCACCAGTCCAGGGAAAACCAGAGGATTCTGAAGGCAGCTGACAGGCGCAGTGTCCATAGAATGAGCGGAAAGATTCTTCCCGTATCACCGCTAAGAATAATTGAGGCCACTATTGAGAGCAGTAGAACTGAGACCGGAACAAAGAGCTGAAAAAACAGAACAGCAGCGGACTTTCTGAAGATCCTGCTATCGGGTCTCTTTTCTGCAGCAATCTGGCTGTGTACGCCCCTATATCTCCGTGAAGCAACAGAAGCTGCCGCCTCAGAACCCGAGAGCTGATCCCTTACAAGCTCCCTGAATTTTTCCCTCTCCTCACCCTGGGAGACGGTATTCTGCAGGTTCTTCAGCTCCATCATTTTTTTCTGAAGGTCCTTGGGCTTATCTATATGCCTGAAGACAATTCCTGCTCCGGCTGTCTGTATCGTAAGATCTCCGATTTTCAGAAGATGTCTCAATATTCCGTTTACATTGACCTGTATACTTTTAATCTGATCCAGAGGAAGCTCCTCCTGATCTCTTCTGAAATTTCTCCAGTTAAAGAATCTTTTGGAGGCTGTTTTATCACTCACCCTGTAGAGTGTCATGTTTCTTAAAAAGACCTCGAAGCCTGCCAGAATCATCCCGACAGCACTGAGAACAAGGAACCACGAAGAAATCACCGACAATATAAGACCGAGAAGAATAAGGGACACAGGAACCAGCATAAACAGAGAGAAACTCTTCCTGCTGGTTCTCCCTTCAAAATGAAGCATTCCCTTCTTCTGTCCTGCAGGCTTCTTTACAGCCTTCCAGGCGTCTTCTGGAAAACCGGAAATATGATAGCCCGCCTTATCCATTCTGGGTTTCAGCGCTGCTTTCACCGAGGGGTAATTCTGAATAAAACGTCTGAATCCTTCTCCTCTCAACCTGAGGACAACAGTATCTTCAGCCGCCGTATATGGTGTATCCAGTTTACGGGGAACAGTCAGGGACTCAAGCCCCCAGAAATCTCCGGAAAAATAGCTATTTCGCCTCTGGCTTCCCTCTGAATTGAAAATGATTCTCCCTTCCAGCACCAGATATAGGCTGTCCAGAGTATCTCCCTTAAAAAGAACGGAATCCCCTTTCAGGTATTCCTGAATGAAATAGAATTCCAGCAGACCTTCTTTTTCATGCTTTGACAGGCGGCGAAAAAGAGGATGAGATAGGGCAATCTTGTGATATACATCGAATTCTGAGGTTTCCACACTTCAATATCGGCAGAAGGAATCTCCTCTATAAGAGCAAAAGTGATTTCGTCAAAAACTATTCTTCCATAGAGGCGGCTGCAGGCGAAGCTATGCCCCCGGAAACCGCAGGGCCCTCAGTATCAGAAATTCCCGGGGCGGAGGATCTACGAACTTCAAGGATTTCAGAAAGGAGAACACCCGAAATAATCAGAACAGCTCCTCCCAGCTGAAGAGGAGAAAAGTGCTCCCTGAGAATTATAACAGCAAGAATAGCCGAGAAAACAGGCTCCAGGGAGTAGAGGATTGCCGCTCGTGTAGGGGTTATGGAATTCTGAAAGCGTGTCATCACATAGACTGCCACCACAGACCCCAATAGACTCAGGAAAAGCATATTCCCCCAGAGGAGAAAGGACGAATTGATAAAAGGAGTCTCAAAAACAGGAGAACTGGCAAAAGCAATAAGGGATGTCACAAGTAACTGCAGAGCAGTCAGGGCACCGGCATCTTCACCGGGAGACCAGAGGTTCAGGCAGACAATATAAATACTGAATGAAGCTGCACTGACCAGGGTGATGAGGTCTCCTTTGCTCAGAGTTCCTCCACCCAGGCCTCCGGTAATAAGTGTTAACCCGGCAAAGGCTATGACCAGCCCCAGAAGGTTGGCTGCCCGGGGTTTCTTTTTCAGAATCAGAAACTGAAACAGAGGTGTCAGGAGGGCATAAAAGTAAGTAATAAATCCGGATCGGGAGGCGGAAGTATAATTTAATCCAACAGTCTGAAGCCCGTAACCGAGGTACATCAGTATCCCGAGAAAAAGCCCTTTAAGAAGCAGGTTTTTATTAAGAGCAGAAAGCTTGACCGGATTCAGAATAAGGAAGAAGATAAAGGCAGAGGAAAACCGGATACCCATCAAAAGCAGGGGAGAGACATAATCAAGTGCGACTTTTATTGAAACAAATGTCCCGCCCCAGATCAGGGTTATGAGGATTAGATAGAATTCGGCTTTTCTGGTGATATTCATGGAGGAAAATTAGCAGATCCGGCCTAAACAGGCAATAGAGAGTCAGCTGGAAATGCGGGTTAAGAATGAGAATCAATACAGGTTTTATCAGGACCATACTCTTATTAAGCACCATCCTCCTTATCCTGAGCAGCTGCAGTCTGATCAGGACTCATAATGTTGATATCTTAAGTGGAACAGCCGATGTCAGCGGCCTGGACTCCCAATACATTACATCCCTGGATGGGGAGTGGGAGTTCTATCCAGATCTTTTTCTGATACCGGGAGACATTAAAATTTCATCTTCCGCTAAAACGATGATAAAAGTTCCCTCAGTCTGGAAAGGGAATCCTCCGGGCCGGGGATATGGAACCTACAGACTTGTACTCACCGGACTTGAGCAGGGTAAAAGGTACAGTTTTTATTTTTTTGAAAAAGTCTCGGCCGCCTCCTATTACATAGACACCACTTTCATGGGCGGGGACGGAATTCCGGGAAAATCAAAGAATACAGAAATTCCGGATTTCATTCCTTCTCTGCACAGCTTCAGCGCAAAAGGACAGAGTGCGGTTCTTATGATTCAGGTATCCAATTTCAGCATGAAAAACGGAGGTCTCTGGGAATCTGTCCGCTTTGGTGAAGCAAAAACCGTACACAGGTACTGGGCACTCAGGATAATTCTTCTATCAATAATTATCGGAGCCATGATAACAATGGGAATATATCAGGTATTCCTCTTTCTTCTGTACAAAGAGGCACTGGCCACTCTGTGGCTGAGTCTGACGATAGGACTGGTTGTTGTCAAAACCATGATAACCGGTGAACATATTCTGATGAGATTCCTTCCGGGAATCAGCCAGATCTTTTTGTTAAAGCTATCCACCATGTCCGTTGTATTTATGATTCCTTTTTACCTGATGTTCCTTCACAAAAGTTTTCCGGGAATCTGCAGCACTAAAGTCCTGAAGGTCAATTTTATGGTATCTTCATTTTATGCTGCTCTCATAGTCTTTCTGTCATTTCTGAGTATGCAGTCTGTCATTGAATTCTATCTCTGGTTCATCATTATAAATCTGATCTATATAATCCTGATCATAATCAGAGCAGTCAGAGAAAAACGACCAGGAGCAAAATGGTCGCTCATAGCCTCAATACTTATTCTCAGTTTTGCCCTCAATGACATACTCTATGATATGCATATCATACAAACCGGCTATACCCTGAATCTGGGACTTCTGATTTTTCTTATGCTTCAGGCATTCCTCACTGCCGACCAGAATATTATGGCCTACTCAGAGCTCAAGCTGCTCCGTTCAAAACTGGAGGCCGAAGTTGAAAACCGTACTGAAGAACTGAAAGAGGAAAGAAATAAACTGGAAATCCTGGCCAGAAATGATACACTCACGGGTCTTTTTAACAGAAACAGCAGCAGTGATATATTTGAACGGGAGATACTCCGCTACCAGAGAACAAGGGTTCCATTTGCTGTTGTGATGATTGATCTGGATTATTTCAAGGCGATAAATGATTCCTACGGACATGCTGCCGGTGACTATGCTTTGCAGGAGCTTGGAAAAGCCATAAGGGATATTAGTAGAAGAACAGACTACTGTTTCCGCTGGGGTGGTGAAGAATTCCTCCTCCTCCTGCCTGACACAAAAGAAGCTGATGCCCGGATACATGCTGAAAAGCTACGCCAGAATATTGCTGATTCCCCAGAGGCCGGAGAGCAATCCTTTTACCTGACCCTGAGCTATGGTATCTCATCAATTTATGATCCCGGGGAGAAATCTGTAGATATTGTAAACAGGGCGGACACTGCTCTCTACAGAGCAAAAGAAGAGGGCCGAAACAGGGGTTATATCTACAAAAAACCCACGAATTCCTAAGCCCTCATATCTATTTGATAATTATCAATTAAAGTTCATCAAGAACTTTCTGGTTCATATCGGAAAATTTTTCTATAATAACGGTCACTGCATCCTCAACCATACAGGTCTGCTCTTCCAAATCAAGACTGAGCGGGGGAACAACAATACGGTAAAGGGGGGATGTTTTTTTCATTTCTCCCGTCGAGAAAACAAGAGACTGCCCTACTTCCGCACAACCCTCAATTTCCTGGTTATCAAGATCCATTGTCTCGGGAACATCCTTTCTGAGTCCGATACTTGTGTAACGAATCTTACGTTCACCATCCTCAAGAGGACTCAGAGAGATAAGAGAACCTGAATAAGTCAGAAGCAGGGCGGCTCTTTCGTCCTCAGGCCTGAAAACCCCGACTTCATCCATTCCCCGGTCTATCATCTCCTGTTCAAAGACTTCCATCTTTTCAATCCAGCTCTGCTCAAGGGCTGCATAGCTCTCATCTCTATCTTCCAAACCGAATTTAACAGCAACATCTCTTAAGTGATCTGAAACAGGTTCGGGAACTGTCTGTACTATTGTATTCATCTTCCTACCTCCGAAATTATCATCTCCCGGGAACCGGCTGCCGGCTACCAGCAGCTTACACTGCCGCCGACTCGCCACCGGTATTCTGCAAGCCGAGGAGGCCCTTCCCCCAAGGGGAAAGGCCTCCTCCCAAACAAATCCTGCGGGGGATGATATAAATATGCCCCGGAGTCAAAAAATTCGATATAGACCGTTTGGCCTATTCGGGGGTGAAAAAATAAACAATGTGATGTATATATGAAAGTATGTCGGACATAAAATACTTTTTACAGGGACGTGCAAAGGGAAATTCCCCCCTGATCATACCTCTGGAAAAAAAAGAAACAATAATCGGCCGCAGTAAAAACTGCAGTCTCATCCTTCAGGCTCCTTCGGTCTCAAGGAAACACAGCAGAATCAGAGTTGTCGGAGAAGATGTCTTTCTGAAGGATCTGGGCAGCCGGAACGGCAGCTATATCAACGGAGTAAGAATAATAGATGAAGCCCTCCTCCGCAGCAGTGATATCATCCGTGTTGGAGAGATGGAATTTACCTTTCAGGTAGAACTGCCGGAAGAAGAATATGAAGATGACTCTGAAAAGACTCAGATTGATATAAAGAAACAGCAGGAGAGTAATTTTGTAAAGCAGTTCAATCTCTCCTCCAGGGAAGAGGAAGTGTTTTACCTTCTTATTAAAGGACTCAAGATCAAAGAGATCAGTAAAAAACTCTTCATATCCCAGGGTACAGCCAAGAACCATGTACTCAGTATTTACGGTAAAACTGACTGTCACAGCCGGATTGAACTGGCTCAGAAGTACCAGGACTTTCAATAAAAAAGACCTCCGAAGAGGTCTTTTTTATTATCAGATTATAGATATACGACTTAGAAGTAGCGTTTCAGCAGACCTTCAAATACACAGCCGTGGCGCGCTTCATCTTTACACATTTCATGTACAGTATCATGAATGGCATCGTAGTTAAGCTGTTTGGCTTTAGTTGCCAGTTCTTTCTTTCCTTCACAGGCACCGTTTTCTGCAGCGGCTCTCATTTCGAGATTTTTCCTGGTAGAATCGGTTACGACCTCACCCAGCAGCTCTGCAAACTTGGCAGCATGCTCAGCTTCTTCCCAGGCAATTCTTTTATATGATTCAGCAACTTCAGGATATCCTTCTCTATCGGCCTGACGGCTCATAGCAAGATACATACCGACTTCGGTACATTCACCCATAAAATTCTGCTTCAGTCCTTCAAGGATTTCAGGATCACAGCCCTGAGCGGTTCCTACAAAATGCTGATCGGCCCATGCCATTTTACCGCTGACCTGCTCCTTGAACTTCTCGGCAGGGGCATTACACTGAGGACAGTTTGCAGGGGGAGTATCACCTTCATACACATAACCACAGACAGAACAAATGAACTTTTTCACAGACAGACTCCTTAATAATGATAATTATTCCTAAATAGATACTTTAGATTATCCCATTTCATTTGCGAATGCAATAACTTTTTTTAAAAATCTTTATTTATTACAATTTCAATAAGGTATAAATCAGAAGCGCCCGAAAGGTTTTGATTTAGAGACAAGAATCGGTGTAATAAAAATATCCGCCATATAAGCTGACAGCATTCCGAAGAATGTAAGAACTCCCATGTAGATCATACTGTTTACCTGAGAGACAGTAAAAACAATAAATGTTAGACAGAGAATGACTGTAGTCTGAGTAATAGCCGTCCCCACAACTCTGAAGCTGTGGCTGATTCCAGAAGAGTAGCTTCTTTTTTCAGTAATACCCTTTTTCATATACGAGATAAAATGGATAGTATCATCCACCGCCAGCCCCATAATCAGAGGCGCAACTGTCATAGTGACAAATTCCAGAGGGATTCTGAAGAATCCCATGATTCCGCCGCAGACAACGATTGGAAACAGGTTGGGTATCATAGCGATAAGCCCAATTTTAAAACTCTTGAAAACCGCAATCATCAATACCGTAATGATCATCATACTCATAAAAATGGAGCGGACCAGACCACGCGTTACATACTGGTTCATCAAGGCCATCTGGTATGTAGAGCCACTTAAAAAATAGTCTGTTTCTTCAGAAAATGCATCCTTTACAATGCGATCTATCTCATCAAGATTCTCTTCGATCACAGCCGATGAAAATCCGTTAAGCTCCACATGAATCCTCGTGGAGCCGTAATCTTCGGTCACCCATCCCCTGAGGAGTCCTGGAGAGAGCCGTTCAAAAACATTGAAAAGAGCTCTCAGCTGAGAATCCTTTTCTGGAATATCGTAGGTCCCTCTGTTCTTATGAAAGATTCTGTTGAATTCCCGCACTGTAGCAGTGAGAGAGCTTGTCCGGACAACAAGGGGAAGCCCTTCAATATCCGCCTGTACCTGATCAATAGCGGCAAGAACGTCTGTACCTTTGAGGTCATTTTCCTCAAGCAAAAGAGTCAATTCCAGATACTCAGTCGTTCCAATTGAGGAGTCGGCAATTCTTTTTTGATCCAGCATATGCGGAAGTCTGAGTCCCATCATTTTCTCGGCATCAAAATCAACCCGCAGCAGGGTTATGCCATAGATTGAAACAAGAGTAGCAAGAACAAAAATAACTAGAATGGACTTTTCATAATGCCTTACAGTAAAGGAAATTCTTTTCAAAATCGGTTCAAAATTAATGCTGATTTTTTTTGCACCCCGAGACTGACTGCGCCCCAGTGAAAGGATTCCGGGAAACAGAGTCATACTGATGACATAAACCACAATAAGGCAGAGAGATGAGGTATACCCCACCCATCGGATAGGCTCGATATCAACAAAAAGAAATGTCAGCATGGCAGCCGCTGTGGTCATAACAGTAAAAAGGATGGGGCGCCAGGTCTGAATAATTGCCTTGAAAACTGAATCCTTGCGGCTCTGACCGGAGGCATAATAAAGATCAAAAAAATGAGTTATATGGACTGAATACCCGATAGAGAGCCCCATGGTGAGTAGAATAGGAACAGCCATAAAGGCATTATCAAGCTCCTTCCCTGTCCAACCATAATAGGAAAAGACACCGGCAACCGAAAAAAAGATAATTACCAGAGTTCCGATAATAGCCTGAAGATTTCTGAGAATTAAGGCTGTCATCAATACAGAGACAATAGCTCCTATAATCAGGATTTTCATAAAATCCGCAAGCATCTCCTGCTCTTTGCGGTGAGCATAAACAGGAACACCTGTTGCTGTAAGTCGGATACCATCGGGAGCATTGAAGGACTTAACCGTATTATAAGCTGCCATTCCGGCAGTAAGCTGTGGAGTCTGATCTCCGCTCCAGTCACTACCCGTTGGATACTCTTCAAGATTCAGAAGTATCCAGGCCTGAGTCATATCCTCTGAAAACAAATGTCCTCTGAAAGACTCAATCTCAGTGAATTTCCGGCGGATCTCTTCGATCTCATCAGAATCAGTAACAAGTTCTCCACCTTCAAAACTAAAGGCCAGACCACCGGCCAGAACAGGGTTTACCGCACTCAAAGAAACAATGCTCCCTGCGAAAGGAACCTCTTCCAGCATCCGTTGTCCCAGGTTGTTGATAGTTTCAAGGCTGTCAGAAGAAAAGACATCAGAACTCTCCACAAGTACGGCCACAAACTCATTTTGGTTAAAGAGCTGGTTAAATCTGTCCTGAGAAGTTAAAACAGGGTCATCTGCAACAAAATAATCAGCCAGGTCCGTAGTAAAACGGATCTGCATGAGCCCTGGAATGCAGAATGCAAGAAGGGCCGCCGAGAGAAGAAAAATGAGTACAGGATATTTCTGTAAAGGCTTCAAATAATTCAGAACCATAACTCCGAAATCAGGACTTGTGATATTCAGCGATGGTATCTTCCATCCAGCAGGCTACTTTCTCAGCCATTTCCCTGAGTTCCTGTTTAGGGAAAGTATGACCTTCCTTCAAGGCAGGTGGATAATGAGCTTCACCGAATACACAGGTCATCTTAACCCAGTTTGGTGGAAGTTCCTTACCGAAGAGATGTCGTCTTTTCAAAATATAGACCATAGGAATCACCGGTGCCTGATGCAGATATGACTGATGGAAAGCACCGAGTTTAAATTTATGAATGGTCTGACTCAGATGGACAAGCTCTCCCTCGGGTAGAAAGTGAATATGGTACCCTCTCTTAAGAGCTTCACCTACGGGCCCTGTTATCATCTTAAAACCTACAGGATTCGCGGGAATCGGAAAGGCCTTAAGAACACGAAGTACAAAACGTACAAAGGGGACTTCATAGTTTCTCTGTACAACAGAGACATAAAGACGCTTTGGCAGCAGAATATAGTTGGCAAATACGGTATCAAAATAATGACAATGATTTGAGACAGTTATACAACCGTTCTTTCTCAGAACCTTATTAACATTTCTCTTGCCTTTGACTCTCAGGCCGAAATAAAAACTGCTGAAAAAAACCATAATTAAAGTAAGGGCAAAAAGAGGGGCCGTAACTATAGCAAACCATCTTTCAAAATAGATAAATTTATAAGGTTTCTTAAAATCAATTTTCTTGATGTTATTATTTACCTCAATGATTTTCTCTTCCGGAATATCAGGACGTTCTCTCGTTTCCATAATAATTACGTTGACTGCTTCTCTTCTAAAAGATAGAAGACTGTCAGACCCCTTTTATTTGATTACTATATTTTTTGTTCACAACGATATCCGGATTACACCGAAACCGGCAGAATAACTTATTCTATACCATTCCGCAGATATTAAGATATCTCTTTTGAGATTTCTTAATCCGGATACTCATTGCCGGGAAGCATCGGTATTCCGACACAGCTGCCCGGCAAAAGAGAATACCCTCAGGCCATTTTCTTCTCTTCCAGAGGAAGATTGTTGCTGGAACCATTTGAATATTCAATGACATCCTGATGGAGCTGCTCCATGGAATCAATAACCTTGTCCATTCTGAAGTTTTCAGCCATCTCAAGAGCCTTGGCTTTCATCTCAGTAAGCTCTTCTCTGTTTTCATACCAGTAGTCGATCTTGGCAGCGAGCTGGTCTATATCGTCAAACTGGAATACGAACTTTTCATTCAGACCAAACTGTGAAGCAGCACTCAAGGGAGAGTTACCGATAAGACAGGGCAGTCCGGAACCGAGGGCTTCAAGACAGGAAAGACTTTCCAGTTCAATAAGAGATGAATGAAGGTACATATCTGCTGTATTCAGATAGGTCATCTTCTCTTCATCACTGATAAATTTGACCTGGGGAACAACGGGTAAATCTTTTCCCTGCTTCTTAAGCTCATCTTCTGCAGGACCTTTTCCGCAGATCAGCAGCTGGATATTATCTTTATGCTTTGATTTCTTGATTGCTTCAATCATCATTGTCTGCTGTTTTTCATAGGCAAGACGACCAATGCTCAAAAGTACAAATTTATCGCCGAAGAACTCGGGTCTCTCTTTTTCCATGGGAACATACTGACGGGGAATACCGTTTGAAATAACACGAAAGTGGGCATTGCTGCCTTTACTTTTAATCAGATCGGCTGCGAAGGGAGAGGGGCAGTGAATTGCCTCAACTCTTCTGAATAGCTCAAAGTTGAACCAGTTATTGAAGAACCAGTCACCAAGATTGTTATCATTATTCATGGCACCGGTCATATTCTGTGACTGAATGTGGCAGGCTCCAAGAACGGGAACATCCATTTTCTTAGCCATTTTGACTGCGGGCCCAGCCATAAAATAAGGAAACTGAATCTGTACAAGATCAGCACCTGTAAAAGCCTTTTTCAGTATAGACTTCACACCCTTACCAAATTTAAAGTCCATGCTGACCATGGTTTCTTTTACACCGGGGAGATAGAAGCCCGGAACTTCAAATACTTCTCCATTAAATTCAGAAGCACTTTTTCCTGCAGTTGTTACAAGGGCAATATCATGCCCTCTGTCCTGAAGTTCTTTGACAAGTCTATGAGTTGCTACAATACATCCATTTCCTGGGTTCCAGCTGTCAATTACAAATACGATTCTCATTCCTTTTCCTCACTCTTCTGCAGGCTGTTCTGAATCAGTGAAGGGGGGGTACTAACTGCAGATTTCTAATAATTCATAAACAATAGAATATTCTGAAAATTAATTAAAGATATCTATGTTCAATAATCCGAATATAAGTATTAAACAGACATATAGAAGGATTGTGTTATTAATAAATTATTTTATTGAAAAAATCCAGCCCCCAAGGTGACTGGACCAAGCTATTTCGGGCCCCGCTTGCAAGACCGAGCAATGAAACGGGGCAAAATAACCAGTTTCCGCCAATACTCCGGTCTGCCTTAGACAGCCTGTGTATCCCCTTTCCCTGGGCATTTGCCCTAATAATTATAGCTTCAAAAAATGGGATTCTTTAAATTTTGAAGAATTCTGAAACCCGAGAGACTCATAAAATTTAAAAGCCTCTTTGTTCTCTGTATAAAGTCGTATCCCTTGATAATTTTTCTTTGCATGTTTAATAATTTTAAGCATCAATTGTTTACCTATGTTTTGTCTCCGAAATTTTGGACAAACATAAAGATGTCTTACTCTCCCAATGCTTGAAAGGTTCGTGTATGGATCAATGTTGAGTCCTCCCATACCAACAATTTCAGCGTTTATAAATGCCCCAAAAAAAATCTCTCCCTTTTTATCAAATCTATTGATTCCTGTAATCCATTCCTCAACCGTATTTGATACAAATGAAATTCCTTCTTTCTCAGAATCTATCACTAATGCTTTTAGAGTAAGAGAATTAATAAATTGAATTCTTCTTATTTGATATTTCATAGCTATTCAATGCGACCATTCATATATGTCTCTCTTGATAAATTATAATACCACTGCATTACTTTTTGATTTTCCAATGAAGTTAATTCTCTCTCTTTCTTAAATTTGAACTGAAATCCACATTTTTCATTGACTCTTTTTGACTGTAAATTATCTTCAAAGTGTCCATACCAGACTAGGTCTATCCCCTTATGAATGAAGGAATATTCAAGAACTTTCCTCACAGCTTCAGGAATGTATCCATTCCCCCAGTATTCAGGATTTAGAACATAGCCGACTTCTCTTTGTTTTATACTCTTGATTCTTTCATCAGGTGTCGATTCATGCAACCCGAACCCAGCAATAACTTTATTCTCAGTGGTAATAGGTTTCCATCCAGCATCAGGTCCTACTAAACTACTTTTTGCATATTCCAGAGAATCTTTTACATCAGATAATTGCCAGGGTCTTAAATTTAATCGTTTTGTTTCAAGAGTACGCATTAACAGTCCTTTTACATATTGCTTAATAGATCTGATATTCTCAGTATTTACGAATGAATTATGAAATATAACTTTGTATCCCGGAATCAACCAAAAGGATGATTTTGCGGTTAAACAGAAAGAATAGTGAATATATGCACTGGATTTTCGTAAAAGAAAAGAATCTATCCGCGGAAGGGTTCAAATACGGGCTTATAAATTAAAAAGCCGTTCCATATGGAACGGCTGATTTTCAGCGAAAGACGGGACTTGAACCCGCGACATCGACCTTGGCAAGGTCGAGCTCTACCACTGAGCTACTTTCGCAAATACTGAATCAACATAATATTCCATTTTCAAATTTAATCAAGACCTTCTGCAAAGTTTTTTCTTTTTAAGAATGCAGAACTTCCACAAATCATCTGAAGGGGGTATCATTTCCTATCTTTTTATTCAGGTGGTGGGAATGACACTTTTTTTATGGTTACTGGCTTTGACGGGGGGATTACTGATCCTAAGCCTCAGTTCTGACTGGTTCGTCGATGCTGCCGAAAAAGTGGGGATCTATTTCAGACTTCCCGGATTTATCATCGGTGTGGTGATTATCGGATTCGGAACATCCCTCCCCGAACTGGCTTCCAGTATTGTTTCTGTTCTGCAGGGACGTTCGGAAATTGTTATTTCAAATGCCATCGGTTCAAATATAACAAATATTTTCCTGGTTCTGGGGGTCAGTGCGCTTTTTGCAGACTCCTACACAATCCAACACGATATTTTCAAGACGGATCTCCCCTTCCTAATGGGCTCTGCCATCATGATAGGTCTTATGACCTATGATCAGAACTTTACGATTGCAGAAGGTATAATCTGTCTTGTTGCTTTAGCACTCTACCTGTACCGCTCCATTACTCATGGCCAGATATCCGAACAGATAAAAGAAGAGGAAGCAGAGGAACAGAACAAACCATCTGTGATGACCTGGCTTGTTCTTATAATCAGCCCTGTTCTCATAACCCTTGGTGCAGACCTGACCGTTAAATCAGTCGTAGCTGTTTCTGAGATTCTCAAGATTGGGACTGAAATTATTGCAGTAACCGTTGTATCACTGGGAACTTCACTTCCAGAAGTCATGGTATCCATACAGGCAGCCAGGAAAGGTAAGGGTGATATGGCTGTAGGAAACGTTATCGGCTCCAATATCTTCAATACTTTTGCCGTTATGGGTGTGAGTGCATTCTTCGGTACACTGAAAATATCATCTTCCTATCCCGTAAAGACACTTCCCATATTTCTCGGGGCCACTGTGATGGCGTACTTCATCGTGCAGGATAAGAAAGTATTCCGCTTTGAAGGAATACTGCTGCTGTTGTTTTATGTCTTTTTCCTGGGATCATCCTACGGAATCTTCTAAAACAGATTTCCAGCTGCCCTGATCCAGTAATTCATGGGGGTGAAAGCGCCCCTTATAAACCATCTTAGGACTCTCCTCAATGTAATATCCCAGGTAGTAATACTGAAGTCCCAGGCTGGCACTCTCCCTTATTTCTTCCAACACACTGAAGGTTCCAAGACTGTATTCGGAAAAGTCCGGATCAAAGCAGTAGTACACCGAACTTAGTCCCGTTGCAGATTGATCAAGTATTCCGAAGCCGGCAAGTTTTCCACCAATAAAATACTCAGACTGGAATGAAGGGACCACGGGTGTGTAGAAATTCCGGATAAATTCCTCTTCACTGCTCTCCTGTTCAAAGCGTTCCCTGCTGTGTTTTACATATATATCGTACAGCTCTCTACGGGGTTCAAGGGGGCGGAATTCCACCCGGGTATCACTGTTTTTCCTGATGACCCGTCTCTGACTCCTGGAGGCTGAAAACAAATAGGCATCAACCCTGATAGGCTTACATTTGAGACAATCCGGGCAGCAAGGTCTGAAAAAAACAGCACCGAAGCGCCTGTAACGCCTATCAAGGAGAGTCTGAAACTGTTCTAAATCCAGATCTGTAGCAACAAAGTATTCCTGTCTCCAGTTCTCGTTCTTGAGATAAGGACATTGATCTTCCTCGGACAGAACAGGTTCTCTCAGAATTTTCATAAGTTATATTCTATCAGAATCGGGGTATAAGAAACTATACACAGCAGCCCCGCAGGTGGTAGATTGCCACATGATAAAAACCGAATTACTGGCTCCCGCCGGAAATCTGGACAGCGCTATGGCTGCCCTTGAAAATGGAGCCGATGCTGTTTACTGCGGACTTCAGGAATTCTCAGCCCGTAAAGGGGCTAAAAACTTCACCCTTGAACAGGTCAGTCGTCTAAGGGAATGGACCCTTCAGAATGATAAGAAACTATATATAGCCCTCAATACAATTATTAAAGAAGATGAGCTTCCACGGATACTCGGCTACCTTCGCAGCCTGGAGGCACTTCAGGTAGACAGTATTATTCTTCAGGATCCGGGGCTTGCCCGTATTATTCATAATCACTTCCCCGGTCTCACTCTCCATGCCTCCACACAGATGGCAGTACATAATCTTTCGGGGCTGGAGATTCTCAAAGAACTTGGATTCAGCCGGGTTGTCCTCCCCAGAGAAATGACAATGAAAGAGATGGCGGGCTTTAGAAAAAACATGCCGAAAATGGAGCTGGAAGTCTTTATTCATGGAGCCCAATGCTACAGTGTTTCAGGTATGTGCCTTGCATCGGGAATGCTCCTGGGACGCTCAGCTAACAGAGGAGAATGCGGTCAGATCTGCCGCAACTGGTTCAATCAGGACAAGGAGAAGGGTTACTTTCTCTCATCAACCGATCTATGGGCAGGACCTCAGGTTCTGAACTTGCAGGAGATGGGGATAAGCTCACTGAAAATTGAAGGCAGGATGAAATCACCGGCCTATGCAGCCGCAGCTTCCCGCTATTACAGGGCGATCCTGGACGGAAGTAGAGCAGATAAATTGAAACCTCTGGAACAGGATCTGAGGATAGCATTTTCAAGAGAGTCGGGAACAGGACATCTGGAGAAGAAGAGAGGTATTTCAATGGTGGACCGGAAATTCCCCGGTCATAAAGGTCTTCCTCTTGGTGAAATCACGAGCAGTACTGGAAAACAGATTCAACTTAATTCATCTGCAGATCTCCATAAACGAGACGGTTTAATGTTCTTCGATAACAGGGGGCAGTCCTCCTCCTTTTCTCTTGAATTAAAACAGCCCCTGAAGGCAGGGGAAGTAAAACTGAATATTCCTGTCAATGCACCCCGCTCCGGAACAATGCTCTACAAGGTTCAATCCCACGACTTTCACAGCAAGGCTTTCAACGAAAACAGTCTTCCTTTATTTAAAATATCTCCCCAGGGGAATATCTGGTTCTCAGATGATCATATTGATCTGGAAATTCCAAAACTGAATTTCAATAAAACATATCCCCTGGAATCTGAAGAATCCACCGGAGACCTGGGGCCTGAAGAAAAAATTCTGGCAGAATTTGCAAAGAGTGGAGCCTACACCTTTATCCTGGACCGACTGAAACTCGAAGCCCGGGGAATTGATCTGAACCAGAGATTTATCCCTCCATCCCGCCTTAAAAAGTTACGCCAGGAGATCTATAAAGATATTGAAGCTGCACTGAAGACTTCTGAAGAACAGAGGATAGAAGAGATAGTAAAGCTGCTCAATTCAGAAGCCGCTACACTGGACAGTTTTATGTCACCCCTGCCTTACAGGGTCGAATTGAACCCCTCGGAGACGGAACTTCCCGTAATCATCCCCGAAGAGATTGATACGGCAGTTCCTGCAGAATTGGATGGCTGTAACTACTACCCTCTGTCGCCTCTGATTTACCCTTCCCCCGAGGGAGCCTTTGTAAAGAGAATTGAAAAGAAACTCCAGGACAGCTCTGCTTCTAAGAACTATGTGGGAATCGCTAACTGGGGACATATCCAGATGTACCGCAAATTAAAGTCTGCCGGTCATAAAAATCTGCGCTGCTATGGTGATACAGGGATGCTTCTGGCCAACAGTCAGGCGGTTCTTCAGATGAGGGAACTCCTTGGTCCCGGATTTACCGGAGCCTATGCCTGGATTGAATCAGAGAAAAATGAGACTCCTTCTTCTCTGAGCCCAGTGGGTAAAAAGTTTAAACCACCCCTTTTTATCAGTAGAAACTGTTTTAAAAAGCACAGTCTGGGCGGAAGCTGTACAGGATGTAAACGTAATATGGAATATTCCATGACACAGAAGGGCCAGAATTATAAGATTATTATACGTAACTGTCTCACATGGATTTTTGCTGCAGAGCCCGGAGAAGTTCAGAACTGAAAGACCTGCATCCGGAAGCTGCGAACCCAGTCTCTGAGCTCTTCAGACAGCTTTGATTCTACCTTGGTATTTCCTGAATAAAGAACCCTTCCCTCTGGATCACTCATTGTGTATTTTATTGAATCTGAAATGCTGATCCTCAGAACAAGTGCATTCCCCTTACCCTGAATCAGACGAAAACCACTCTGTTTCAGGAAGCTCTCAAGCCTCCGTTTCTGGAGGCCGGAAGCCTTTTCACCACTCAGCTGCAGCTCCAGAGGGAGGCGCAGGCCATATTGAACCAGAGAGCCCGGGTTCATCTGATACATCTTCATAAGAATATCATTCTTCTCCCGGCTGTTTCCTCTCATCAGGAGAACACGGCTCCGCAGAACATCTTCAAGTGGCTGCCTCTCCCATTCAGGGTTCAGCCCCTGTTCCGCACGGGCAAGAAGATCCTTGTCCTTAAGCTCCTTACCTAACACCAGATCATACCAGGGTTCAGCCTGGGGAAAGTCCTCCAAAGCCAGGGCATTGAGATAGTACTTCTCTGCCTGCCTGGGGAATCCTTCGGATCCCGATGCAAGAGTAAGAGAGCCCCTCAGCTCTGAACCGCCCTCCAGCTGAGAACGTCCTTCCCGGAAAGAGATATTTCTATAGAGAGTACGGTAATAAAGAGCCTTCCCCTTATTCTCAATAAGTTGAAGCAGACGCCGGCCTCTGGCGGATACTCCCCACTCCCTGAAAAGAAGCTGCTGTTGAACCTTTCCTTCATAGACTTCAAAAAACTGTCTGTAGAGATCCATTACGAACTGATCCTGATTCAGCCCGTAATAATACATCCAGGACTCATCATTATCCTCTTCGATCTTTCTGATCTCCATTAAAGACTCATCAAGGCGTCCCTGTACTCTGTACAGAGATGCCAGATTTGTCCGGGACAGAGGAGTCTTGTCCAGACCCACGGCCTCCCGAAATTCCCGTTCTGCATCGATGTAGGACTGCTTCATCATATATAGGTCGCCCAGTGCCAGATGACCGGCGGCCCTATCCATCAGTTCCAGTGACTGGGTGGCATAATCCACAGCAGCTTCATAATCATAAAAAGATTTCTCTGCCAGGGAAAGGTTGTAATATCCTACGGATGCAAAATAAGAATCCTGTTGCTCCAGAGCATCCAAAATGGCATCCAGATAGTATTTACGGCAGAGATCAGGGCTGTTTATTTCAGAATACAGGGTTCCAAGAGTAAGAGACAGGTTCCGATCGAAGTCCTTCTCAAGAGACTCCCTGATGCGGACTATTCCTTTCTCCGGCTGATGTGTTTTATAATACATCCATCCCAAATCATCCAGTAGAGTACTCTCTCCCTCATCCACAAGTGATTCCAGGTAAGAAAGAGACTCAAAATTCTGATCCAGATAGCCCAGTGTTGATGCAAGCTGCATTCTTAATTCCACAGAATTTGTCATATCGAGAACTTCTGCCTCTTTATAGGATTCAAGGGCAAGGGTATAGAGTTCCTGCTCTTCATACAGATCTCCCCGTACCATGGGGAATCGGAAATCTCCTGGATAATCTGCAATTCCCTTCTCTATCAGATTTAGAGCCTTCTCATAAAAATCTGTATCAACAGCCGAACGGATTTCCTGTAGGCGGAGTTCTGCATCATCCATTTCCTGTGCAGAGATCAGGACGGGAATAAGGAGTAATCCGAGGGAGAAAACAATTATGAAAAATCGAGCAGAGAGTCTCACTTTATCCTCCACTTAAAGAACAGCAGTCTGAATAGAATGCTCAGATAACGGACTCTTTCTTTCTTCTGAATTGAGCCATAAAGGAAGCTCCTTAACTCCTTCCCCTTCTCTTCAAGAAGATTCAGGTCATCAAGAGAGGACATTCCGAAGCGGATTTTTTCATACTGTGCTACAAAGCCGGGAAAAGAGTGGATCTCACTATTCAGATCTTCAGCATACTCCTGTATGGATTCCATTTTTCTTCTCTTTCTGAACAGGGATGTGAGGATAAACAGGTGAATGTGGAAAAAGTCTGATGCTTCTGAGCCTTTTTTCGGCACTCTGTTCAGGATCAGATAGAGAAAAAGCAGTTTAATACACAGGTAAATACACAGAACCAGAACAAGGACTGCTCCTCCGAGACGGACTGCTCTTCTCTTTAGAAAAATGAAAGATCCTGAATTATTTTTTTCCTGAACAGGCGAATCGCTTACTACCGGAATCTTCAGGGAATCCCTGTTCTCCAGAATTTCTCTTAAATATGGTTCCATCTCCTGTGGAGAAAAAGGTGTAATTGTAAACTCCTCTCCCGGAGCCGGAGTCTGGGAGGTGGGATCAAATTCTATCCATCCGAAACGGGGGAAATAGACCTCTACCCAGGCATGTGCCTGATTTGCTTTTACCGGATAATAATTGAGAACCTGGGAGGATTCATCAACCCAGAAGCCCAGAGCAACCCGCGAAGGAATACCAACACTGCGGCAGAGAAGGGCCATTGAAAATGCAAAATAAGAACAGTAGCCTTTTTCTGATTCAAATAAAAAATGTGATAACTGATCTCCGGTATCAGACTCCCCGGGATTCAATGAATAAAAATAATTATCCTGCAGATAATCTTTTACCGCTTCAACCTTATCATAATAAGTGAATTTCCCGTCAATGATTTCCAGCGCCAGCTGCTTGAGGTCTTCTTTCTCACTACCTCCTGTATAATACTCAAGAAAGGCTTTTTCTTCGGGAGTCCCGCTGTCAGGGGCAAGTGTCTCCAGTAGATCCCATCCCCAGGCCGTACTGACTCTGGAATCGACTCTGTATATCCTGGAGAAGGAAGAACTGTCCCAGCTAAGATAAGGAGTAACAGAGACCGGACTGTTAAGCCCCATAAATGCTGAAGAATCAAAGTTCACAAGGTAGTATTCCTGAACAACGGTCCTGGTCAAATTAAAATCGGGATACTCCCAGCTTCGGGGCAATTCTCCCAGCAGATAGTCGTTCTGCAGAAAATCGGCTGTCTCCGGTGCATCCTCAGTATCCCTGTAGAATCCTTTTTCCGGACTGTAGGCAGATAGAACAAAACGGCGGGTAAGATTTTTTTCCGCCCCGCCCTCCATCTTCATAAGAAAAACCAGATCATCCTTCATGGAAATCTTACTCTCAAGGCTGAGATATTCTGAAAAGTCAAAGCGAAACAGGGAAGATTCCAGAAGCCCCCCCCCTTCCTTACGGGATTCATTCTTATATAGGTGATTTAAAGGCAGCAGTCCCGAAAGGGGAAGAATAAAAAGAAGAATTGCCGGAATCAGTGCAAGACGCCTCCCTTTGCGGCCTCCGCTAAGAATCAACAGGATCTGTACAAACAGGAAAATGAAAATAAAGGCATAAGATATCTTCAGGTCATCCATAGGGAGCTGCAGAGACCATCCGCCACGGCTCATAATAAAGGACAACAAAATCAGATTGATAAGCAGCACGATAAAGTGCCCGGCCCTGCTTCGGATAGATATAAAACGGAGAGTCTGCGCCGTCATCACCGCAGGTAAAACAGGCAGAAGATAGGAATGAAAGTTCAGAAGGAGAAGATCCTGAGGCAGAGAGAGGCCTGCTGTAAGGAAAGAAAGGATTCTAATCAGTATAAAAAACAACAGAGAAATAAGCAGACTCAGAGAAAATGAGAGGATTTCCCTGTGGATACTTCTCTCAAGGGCAAATCTACAAGAGGAAACCAGCAGATCCAGAATAACAAAGAGTACAATTCCTAAAACAGGAGAAAGAGGTGCTTCAGGCAGAGTAGAGGAGCTGATACTCAACCAAAAGACTGTGAATATCAGAAGATGCTGAAAACGTTGAAGCAATGAGGGATTAAGCCTTAACAATGTTCCACCCCCGCAGCTTTCCTTTTCTCCCCGTCTTCTCAGAAGAGCAAAGGACAAGAATTTTTCTTGAATCCCTGAATGATGCATCAAGAGATCTCAGAACAGTTTCATCCGGCATCATTCCAGAAAAAAAATAGACAATACCGAAACGCTCCTCTTCAACCTTATTAAAGATTGTCAGACTCACTGGGTGCACCGAGGCAAAAAGATCGTCCTTTTCTAAAGCAGTAAAAGTCTCCAGCCCCTGAATTTTATCCTTCCCCGGCAGCAATGCCGTAAGCAGAAGCCCTGCCTCAGCCAGCTGCTGAGTCAAAGCGGATAGCTTTCTAAACAGACGATCCGTGTCATCCATACTGCCTGAACCGTCCAGCATCAACAGAGCCGACTTCTTTGAGGGAGACAGGCTGTTCCCCTCTTTTATAAAAAGCTCATCATGCCGGGCCAGCATCTTCCAGTTGATACGGCGGGGATCATCCCCTGGATAATAGGGGCGGGTATCAAAAAACTCCCGGTCTTTCTGCCAGGAAATAAATGCACGCTTCTCGGGCACATGATTTCTCCGGGCAGGGACTCCCCTCTCCAGATACTGTGAAGCAGGGTAAACTGTGAGCTGACTATTTTTTTCCCCCCTCAGCCGGTATTCAAAAAACCCGCACCAGTCCCTTAGCTTCAGGCAGTGATCCTCAACCTGATAAATACCTCTGGGAAAATAAGGTGTTTCTTCTGTTGATGAAAAATCCAATTCCAGCTTCCGATGCCCCACTCCCTGCCAGTAAAGACGGGAACTGAGAATCAGAGTTATATTGTTCTGCCCCGATTCCTCAACAAGCCCGGAATACTCTGTTCTGTCTGAACAGCGCAGAGGCAGAGCCGGACAGATCAGGGTCTTCAGCATCCCTGCCAGACGTATGAGAAAGACTGCAAGAATGAGAATATAGAGAATAAGGGAAACCAGTGCTCCTGCAAAGGGAAGAACCTGAGTCGAAGATATTGCGTATATCAGGAGAAAGAGAGAAAGAAAAAAAAAGCCGTCCCAGCTTGTGTTACCCTGAATTTCCCAGGGTTAGTGAATTTAGAGGAGCCCATCACACTCCTTCCGGCTGATCGTTGTAATCAGTTCGCCGGCATCCAGGTCACTGGACACAGTACTAACTCTGTGGGCCAATACAGGAACTGCCATATCCCGTATATCCTGATCTGTCACAAAATCCCTGCCGGACACAAAGGCGAGTCCCCTGCAGGCAGCAAGAAGCATAAGCGCGCCACGCGGGGAGACTCCCGCATAAAGGTCCTGAGAATTTCTTGTTGCTGCGCAGATTCTGATAATAGTCTTCATAAGACTCTCTTCACAGAAAACTCCCGCTGCAGCATCCTTGCATTTCATAAAGCTGGAAAGAGTGCAGACCGGCTGAAGTTCCGGAAGTATTGTATGAGAAGGATCTGATTTCAGTATGGACAGTTCTGAATCTTCATCAGGATAAGATGGCTTGAGACGGATCATAAATCGGTCTTTCTGTGCCTCGGGAAGGGGGTAGGTCCCTTCATGATCCAATGGGTTCTGAGTAGCAAGGACCAGAAAAAAATCTTTCAGGGGATAGGTTTTACCACCAAGAGACACCTGTTGTTCCGCCATCACCTCGAGGAGAGCCGACTGGACCTTAGGGGTTGTTCTGTTTATCTCATCGGCAAGCAGAATATGTGTAAAAACAGGGCCCGGTCGAAATTCGAAATTTGACTCTTCTCTATTCCACACATCCACTCCGGTAATATCATAGGGAAGCAGATCAGGGGTAAACTGTATTCTTGAGAAATCAGATAAATCTATCAATGCTGAAAGGGTCTGAGCCAGGGTTGTTTTACCCGTCCCGGGCAGCCCTTCAAGGAGGACATGACCACCTGCCAGGATAGCGGCACAGAAGAGACGGATCAGTTCATCCTGCCCCTGAATCACTTTCTTGAGTCCCTCATTTAGAGAATGTGGAATTTCTTTGGGATCTATTGTGATCATCACTCATTATTATATTGACGGATCGCCAAGAATACAATAAATTTAATTTTATAGAATATATTGACAGCTTTCAGCTAAGTCATTAAGATGGCGTTACGTTTTACGGGGGTGTAGCTCAGTTGGCTAGAGCGCGTGAATGGCATTCACGAGGTCATGGGTTCGATTCCCACCACCTCCATTATTGAGCTGAATCTTTTCTGTAATCACAGTGAAGTTCAGCTCTTTTTTTTTACAACAATAGGGATAAGACATGGGGAACAACGACATTTTTTCCGGTGATATTGATCCGGAAATTGCTTCTTTGCTCGGTATTGATGACTCTACAGACGTAGAAACTCCTGATTATGAGAACCTCTTCAACGATGGTGCAGCCGAAGAAATTACGGAAAGCTCAATCCTTGAAGAAGACATCAGCAGGGAGGGCTTCCTGCTTCCTGAAAAAGAGAGTCAGGAATCTAATCCTCTTTATTCAAATCCTAACTACTATAAATCCATATTAAACGGTGAAGGAGAACTGGCTCATAACATCCATGAAAATATTTCCCAGTTTCTCAAAGCCACAGATCCCAAAGAAAAACTTAAATTCAGAACAAGACTGATAGGTCAGTACTGGGAACTTTACGGCATTATATCTTCCAGAATAATGAAGCTTCAGGTTGAACCCAAAAGAGGTGTTCTCCGCTACGGACTGCTTCTACCTAATATAGTTTCTGCTGAGCAGCGTAAAATGCTGGGGAGCATCATCGAAAAGAATGAAACCGGGGAACCCATCTATTATGTGGATGAGTGGCTGGAAAAAGTTGCCTCCGGCATGGTTTCACCTCTTGCGACTGACGACCTGAAACCAACTAAAAGATCAGGTGACCAGAAGGTCAAAATGCAGCTGGATAAATCCAAAGGAAGCCGTGAGGCACACCTTGGAACCCTGGGAAATCTCCAGAAAAGGAGAAAATTGATTGAGGAGCAGCTGCAGAACCGTCTGAATGATCTGAAGAAACATACCAGAAATTCGGTGTTCAGCGAACTTGAAAGTCTCTATTCCGTAGGACAGAGCAAAAACATAGGTGATATGATAAATACCCTGAGAGAGCTTTCTTCTCTCCATAAGGATATGAGTATTCATTATGATCAGCTCAACAAGGCGGATCAGGATTTCAAGAAGCTGAGAAAAAAGGCCAAAGAGAGCGGTGCCATTGCAGAGGTAGCTCCATCGGAACTCCAGAAGGAGGGAGGCAGCATCAGACAGATGGCCAAACTCTGTGTAGGTCGTCAGGGAAACCACTTCCCCATACTGATGAATCAGTTCTTCAGCTCCCGTCTTCAGTCCATCGCAACCAGAGAAAATGTCATCAAGTTGCTTATGGAGATTGAAAAACTGGATGAAGGTGTTTTCAAAAGAACATTTCGTCAAAAAACAAACCGAATAGTTCCCCATATAATACTTATCCCCTGTTACGGTGACAGAGGAATCTGCTGGGAACCTTTTGAGCGATATAATAGAGCCACAAGCCGCGGCCGTGTTGCCATACCCATATTCCCAAAAGATCTTAAAATAGCTGTTCTGACAGCAGTTGCGGATCTGAGATGGCAGGTTTCAAAGGAAAAAGCTCAGCATTACTGGATGGAAGAGGGACTGACGGGTCATTATTACCAGTATTTTTCAGACAAGAAGCTCAGAGGAGATGTACGTCTGAAATTCATCGAAGACTATATTCTATGGATAACAAAAGAGGGTGAAGGGGTTCAGAAACTGGACAAGGAAGCCCGGGGTATATTCTGGAGAGACATCCCCTTTCCTCAGGATCTAAAAGATAATCTGAGAAAAAGAGGTTTTGTTTATAACGAGCTATATAAAAAAGATATGAACAGAGCGGCCTCGGACGGCTACTGAAATTTATCTACGCTTTTTGCTTGAAAAGATAGGATGCATATAGTCCTCCAGATTCCACTTTTTCGTAATAGCTTTAATGATTTTGGAGTAGAGGAAAAAAGACCCTACTACAGAAAATCCGATAATCAGCAGGAATATCAGCATTTTAACATTGCTGCCGGTTTCGGGTGTCAGCACCTTGTTCCCTAAAAAGAGGAACAAAACAAAAAGCCCCAACATTAGAACTACATTGAGTACGGTTCCACCTAACATAAAAAGTATGGTATTCAATTTCTTATTCATTTCTTTTCTTTCTCCTTCCCCCAGAACGATATGAACAGGAGGATTCCGAAAACAACAACTGATGCGTCTGCAATATTAAATGTGGGCCAGCGCTCCATTCCGAAAAGTCCGTAAAAACGAAAATCCAGAAAATCCACAACACCCTCGGGACGGAAGATTCTATCAATCTGATTTCCCAGACCGCCACCTAGAATTCCGGCAAGACAGTATTTCTGAAAAACTGTCTCCTCTCTGCTTCTTACGATATAAACCACAAGAACTGTCATGGCAATCAGAGGCAGGAGAATAAAAAGCCCCTTCCTGAAAGCCAGAGGCAGAGAATCACCCATACTGAAAGCTACACCTGTATTCCTTACGTGAATCAATCTGAAAAAATCATTCCACATGGTAAAAGCAATTGTTCTGTATGGAATTTTTGCTATTACCAGAAGCTTGGTAATCTGATCTGCAATTATCAGCAGAATGGTCAGAATAAAAGGCTTCATTAAGGTTTTCCTATTGGAAGCAGTCCCGTCGGGGAAAGCTGTTGTATCACTCATGTCACCTACCATATCAAAGACCTGTTGGAACATCAATGAAAATTGTTTCCAGTTTAAGCTCTTCCTCAACCTTTTTCTGTATGGACTGAACTCCAGTCAGTTCCGTCAGGTAGTGACCTCCAAAGAGGACATTGATTCCGGCTTCCAGAGATTGATGGTAAATCTGATGAGAGGAGTCTCCGGTAATATAGAGATCCACTCCCTCTTTTATGGCATCACTCACTTCATGAGTACCGCCACCTGATATGATGGC
Source organism: Oceanispirochaeta sp. M1 (assembly GCF_003346715.1). Lineage (NCBI taxonomy): Bacteria > Pseudomonadati > Spirochaetota > Spirochaetia > Spirochaetales > Spirochaetaceae > Oceanispirochaeta > Oceanispirochaeta sp. M1. The sequence continues at coordinate 30,748 of NZ_QQPQ01000008.1, read as the reverse complement.
AACAGTGTTTATTTCGGATGGTCCGAAGGGCAGCATTCTTGGATTATGCTCCCAGCCGCCAAACAGGGCTGGAACCAGCTCATCCCGCTTCAGGGCTGTCTCCAACCTACCTTTAATACCTATATTAAAACCTTTATATTCCCCAAATCCTTCCTGATCCTTCAGGCCGAGGATATCGGCGAGTCCTGCATTATTTCCGTATTCAGGATGCATATCCAGAGGCAGGTGAACCGCATAGAGAGCAAGATCATTATCCATAGCGGTCATAACCCGTTTAAAATGATCTCCGATGACGGCCAGAGGTCTTCCCCAAAATAATCCGTGATGGACAAAAAGGAGATCCGCTCCTTCTTCGGCAGCCTTCTCCAGAGTTTCAAGGCAGGCATCAACGGCAAAGGCAACCCTTGTCAGCTTTCTATCATACTCACCGACCTGCAGACCGTTGAGTGAGGCATCCGCCCGCTCCATTGCATCTATTTCAAGAAAGGAACGGCACCATTTATCAAATTCCAGAATATTCATAAGACAAGTATACCTGATCTTTCAGCTCAACGCGAGATAATCACCTATGCTCATTTAAAGTATCTTTGCTTGACAACCGCCCCGCCAAAGATATATTTTGAAGTATAATGGCTGAATAGCAAACAGGCATTACAGAATACAGAATTCAAAGGAAAGGCCATGCCTCCTACCAACATATCCGAAAAAATCAAGGTTGCTATCCAGAAATCAGTGCCTGTGACCGTGACAACTTATAAACTGAACCATGAAACCGAAGTGTATCTTGAAGATATATTAGGAGTATACCTACGGGAACTCGGGCAGGACCCTCTTGTGGACCGCTTGGCCTATTGCCTTAAAGAACTTGCGGTCAATGCAAAAAAAGCCAATACGAAAAGAGTCTACTTTGAAGAAAAGGGTCTATCCCTGGAGAGCAAGGAAGATTATGCAGAAGGGATGAAAAACTTTAAATCCGAGACAATGGACCGGATTGATCATTACCTGGAAATTCAGAAACAGAAAGGTCTGTATATCAAGGTTTCTTTTCATACCTTCAGTTCCAACTTCAGAATAGCTATCCGCAACAATGTTCAGATCACCCGCAAGGAGCAGATGAGGATTTACGACCGCATTGCCCGGTCAAGGGCTTTCGATAGCATGGAGGAGGCTTTCTCTGAAGTCCTGGATGATTCAGAAGGTGCAGGTCTCGGTATAGTTATCCTGATCCTGATGCTTAAGAAAATGGGTCTGGATGAGGACTCCTTTGAAATCGATGGTTCCAGCGGTGAAACTATTGCATCACTGACCATCCCCATCGCCCAGGTTAAACTGGATGAAATGGACATGATGACAAGCAGAATTGTTTCTGAAATTGAGGCCCTCCCTCAGTTCCCTGAAAATGTTACCGTTATCCAGCAGCTTATAAATGACCCCAATTCTGATATAAATGAAATTGCGAGACGAATCAGTACCGACCCTTCTCTGACTGCCGACCTGCTCCGTGTGGTCAACTCGGCAAAATTCATGCTGCCCAACAGAGTGGACAATATTGCCGATGCGGTAAAGATGGTCGGACTCAGAGGACTGAAGAATCTACTGTACTCCTATGGATCAGAAAAGATTCTGAACCTGCCTCAGAAAAAGGAACTCTGGGACCATGCTCACAGGACAGCATTCTACTCCTTCAGTCTTGCAAGAAATATCAAACTTCCTAAAGATTTTATCGATGATGCATATGTCGGCGGTATCCTGCACGATATGGGAAAAATTGTTTTCTCAAGCATACATCCCGAACTTCTTGAAAAGATTCAGGAGTTCTCATCAGAAAAAGAGCTCTCCGCCAGTCTGTTTGAAAACCTGGCAGGTGGTTACAACCATGCCCAGATCGGTGCAAAAATCGCTGAAAAATGGAATTTCTCCAACTCTCTTGTGGAAGCCATCCGCTTTCACCACGAACCCCATTCATCAAGTGTAGCAAACAGAAAGGTAGTCAACTGTGTCTACCTGGCCAATGCTATCTGTGATATGGAAAAAGAGATGATAACCTTTGACCAGCTCGATTCAGATGTTTTAAAATTCTTCAGAATCACATCTGAAGCACAGCTGGACAGAATGAGAGAGATCCTCGGTCAGGCCTTTAAATCCGAATTGATGATGTAATTTCATTTTTCATTATTTTTATTCAGTTTATTGAATTTACCCTTGACCTCTGGCCACGCTTCTAATATATTTGTATATATGATATTTAATATATACATAAACGATTAAGGAGTTTGGTATGTCAGTAGTTGTTTATTCAACCCCAAGCTGTGGTTACTGCAATATGGCCAAGGATTACTTCAAGAAAAATAATATTGCTTTCACAGAGTATAACGTCGCCGTTAACTCCCAGAAAGCGGAAGAAATGGTCAAGAAATCAGGTCAGATGGGCGTTCCCGTGATCGATGTAAATGGACGTGTCATAGTCGGCTTTAACCAGTCTGCCATTGAAAATGCCCTGCACCGTTAAACCATAGACAAAGAAGAGGCCCAGGCATTCATAACAATACCGAAGGCAACAGAAACATTCAGAGATGCTTTGTTTCCATAGAGATCTATGGAAACAATGCCGCCTGTCTGTTCCGCAAGAGCAATACATTCGGGTGATACGCCCAGCTCTTCAGAACCCAGCACAAGAATCCCTTTCCGGGGAAATGAAAAATCTGCAATAGATTCTCCTCCCAGTTCCATAGCAAAAATACTTTCATCCATAGCTGCCAGCTCAGAATAGTTCATACGCCTCCAGGGGATACGCTGAGTACAGCCCATGGCGGTCCTCACAGCCCGTGGATGATCCGGATCCGCCGTGCCGGGAGAGATATAGATATTGGAGATACCTAGGCACTCAGCGGTCCTGAATACAGATCCTACATTAAAGGGAGAACGCAGTTCATCCAGATAGATGCTGCATGGAAAGCTCTGCCGCTCTCCGGCTCTTCCATCTTCAGGATTCAGAAGATCCCAGTCTGCAGGAGCAATATCAAGATAGCTCATAAAGATATGCCGCATTCGATTTACAAGAATAAGAAGAGAAGAGACATCGGCTGTTTCGGTGAGGAGATTCCGAATACTATTAACTGGATTCTCAGGGAGCCTCAGGGCCTCTTCTTCCTCAACTGCATTCAGAAATTCTTTCAAGTAGAGCAGGTCGGGATTTATTCCCTTATGGAGTCCAAGCTCCCACTCCCCCAGTATGCGGATAATTTTACGCTCCCGGGTGCCTTTCTTAAGAGAGAATAATTTTCTGACAGTAATCATTACCAGCTGCTTTTAAGTATTGAAAAAATCTGGTCAACAGTAATTCCACTGCTGCCCAGCTGAGTAAGCATCTGTCCTGTTGTTTCGGCAGCCAGAGCCAGAGAGTCCTGTGCAATGCCGGTATTTCTAAGCTGTGAAGGCATGGAATACCAGCCTATCAACTCCCGCACTGCGTCTTTCAACTCATCCGGAGTTCTGGGGGCATCTTCTATATCCCTGAGCTGATCCAGAAAATCACTGATCTCACTGGCGGCAACAGAACAAAGATAATCAAGGATAAAGGGCATCAGAATCATGGCAATAACAGAGCGCGACTGATCAAAATGACCACTTACAGCCATTACAAGAACTCCCGGCCAGAATATTCCTGTTTCCTGGTGCGCCATCGCTGTCAAAAATCCTGCTTCCATCAGATCGGAAGCGGCATCTAGATCCCACTCTCCGACGAGAGCTTTCTTTCTCCGCCACAGACGGCGGAAGGCTGAAACACTGTGTACTTCGGATAGAAATGATCTTGTGGGAAAAACGGCACATACCAGAGTATTCATCATCAGTTCAAAGAAAAGAGGTGTTCTGTACCTTTCTGGAAGCACCAGAGAGTGCACTGGATCACATACCTGCAGGCATGTGCTATTTGGATGGTAATTAATAATTCTGCTTATACCATTTCTGCTGTCGGTCAGAAGAAATCTCGACTGTAGAAACAGGGGCGACCAGAAGTCGCTGAGAACTTCGATACAGGGAAGTGAAAGACCTCCACCACTCCCCCTTTCCATAAGAGTATCAGGGTGAAGTCCTTCAGGTACGGAAGCGGCGACTGCTCTTGCAATAGCAATAGTTCGTCCTCCGCCCATCGCAAGGATTGACTCAACATGGCTGCCTTTTGCCAGATTCTGGCAGGTTTCAACAGAATAGGCAGTTCCTCTCAGGGCCTCTTCTTCATGAAGAATAGTACCAATACCATGCCCCTGAAGTAGACTCTGAAGTTTTCGGACCGAATCCTTATATAGAGGCTCACTGATCAGCAGAACCCGTTTACCAAGTTTTGTAATTTCGATACCAAGACGGTTTGTTTCATTAACCCCCTGCAGTACACGGGAGGGAACCTGTAGGAATATCTCGGCCATAATGACTCCTGAACTGTATTATTTGCAAAAAAAAGGCAGAGCTTTAAGCCCTGCCTGTAATATACACTGTAAATCTTTCAAATTCCAAATAGATCCATCAGTTTGTCTGCTACGGAGTTTACTACCGTGTCGTTGATATAATTCGGATCCTGCAGGCGGGCTTTGACCTCGGCAATACGATCTTCTCGGACATCGGGAGCAAGCTTCACGCTTTCCATGGTCTGAAGCAGTTCAGCACTTTTCTTTGCTTCACTGGAGACATCGATGGAATCGGATTTTTCTTTTAGTTCGGACCGGACTGCTTTCTCGGTTTTATTAAAACGAGATAGTGGATCTACCGGACCTATTCTATCTATTGTCATGTCAGCTCCTTTGCTCTCCATTAATAAATATCGACACGCCTGCCATAATATTAACCTTTTTTCTCCGCCGAAACAAGTAAAGCAAACTCACCTTTCGCATGATTTTCGCTTTCCAGCCGGTAAATTAAGTTATCGGCAGTTCCTTCTATATATTCTTCAAATTTTTTCGTCATTTCACGTCCCATGAGAATTTCACGCTCAGGGTCCAGTTCTCCTATCTCCTGAAGTACCTTTATGACCCTGTAGGGGGACTCATAAAGCATAAATGCTTCATTTCTTTCGAGAAGTTCAGTCAGTCTTTTTTTTCTTTTTCCAGATTTTGGAGATAAAAAACCTTCAAATAAATAGGATTTTCCATGAAATCCACAGACTGATATGAGAGTGGAGAATGCAGATGCACCGGGAATGGGATAAATTTCATGGCCTGCATCCCGGGCACAACGGACCAGTAATCGACCGGGATCGCTGATAACCGGGGTTCCCGCATCAGAAACATAGGCAATATTTTTGCCTTCATCCAGCAATTTTACAATACCGGGAGCACTCTGTTTCTCGTTCCGGGCCCTGCAGCTGATAAGATGCTTCTGAATTCCGTAATGATTCAGCAGTTTTGCGCTATGCCTTGTATCTTCACAGGCGATAATATCGACTTCTTTTAGGACTTCCACAGCCCGGTAGGTTATATCCTGAAGATTACCAACGGGAGTTGCCACCATATACAGTATTGCCATAAGATGTAGAATATATGAAACCTTGGCTTGTGACCAGATTACAGGGAGAGAACTCGGATGTTTCCTGAAATTCTTATAATAATTATCTTATTCTCAATTCTCCTTTACCTGATCATATCCTTCTTATTATCATCCAGACAGAAAGATGAGGGAAGAACTGACTCCTTCTCAGACGATTCAGATGTATCTGAAGATAAAGTCACCCCCTGTCCCCTCTGCGAAAAGGCCCTGCATAGGGGAGAACGAGTTCACTCCGTTATTTACAGCCAGGGCGAAGACAGACTGATGAATATTTTCGGTTGCCCCTGGTGCTACAGCAATCATCCGGCAGGTCATAGAGAGCCTTCAAGAGAACGCTACTGTCCCTCCTGTGGAGTACTTCTGAAGGAAGGGAGCTTTGCAGTGGCCAGAGTATTTGAAAGACCCGGCAGAAAGACTCATGTCCATGTTCTGGGATGCCCGGTCTGCCGGAATATGAGATAAACCCGGATATCTGGATACTGGGAGGATTCCATGGAAGAATTTTCGTTGCAAGTTATAAAAATCATTAAAAACATACCCCCCGGAAAAGTCTGCTCCTATGGACGGATCGCCCATATGGCCGGAGCGCCCCGGGGAGCCCGTCAGGTCGCCAGACTGCTCCACAGTTCCAGCAGAAAACACTCCATGCCCTGGCACAGAGTCGTCAATTCCTCGGGAGGCATCTCACTTGAGGGAGATGCCGGACAGATTCAGAGGGGGCTTCTGGAAGCTGAGGGTGTCGAGTTTACGGCCTCTGGAAAGGTCAGACTCGGCAAACATCTCTGGGAAGGCTGAAATTGCCCCTTGGACAGAGAGGGTATTGATCTGTTATTCTCAGATGTATTATGAGTACAGTCACAATCAAAGGTAAATCAATAGCTTCCGGCAGTCCTATAACCCTCAGGGGGTCAATACAGGTTCCTGCCTCAAAATCCCATACCATCAGAGCCCTGTTGATTGGCTCTCTTGCAGAGGGATCAAGCCGCATACACCAGCCTCTTTATTCAGCAGATACACTCTCCTGTCTCGATGCCTGCCGTAAACTGGGAGCCGTCATTGAAGACTGCAAAGATGGCTGGAAAGTCCTTTCCCCCATCCCTTTCGGAGCGGGAGAAGATGTTTATATCGATGTCGGTAACTCGGGAACATCCCTTTACCTTCTTACAGCCATTGCTGCTGTACTGGGCAGAAAGGTCCATTTTGACGGTGATGATCAGATCAGAAGCAGGTCAGCGGGGAGACTCCTTAATGCCCTGAAAGCTCTCGGAGCCGAAGTGGAGTCATCTGAAGACGGATATGCACCCTACTGGGTAAAAGGCCCCCTTAAAGGTGGAGAGTGCTCCATTGAGTGCCCCACCAGTCAGTATCTTTCGGCTCTTCTTCTTGCAGCACCCCTACTGGAATCTTCAGACAGAGAATGCCGAATCAAGGTTCCCCTTCTTATGGAACAGCCCTACGCAGAAATGACCCTGAAATGGATGGAAAGACAAAACATCCGTTGGCAGCAGAAGGAGATGAAAGAGTTCACTATTTCCGGTGGACAGAAATACAGATCCTTCGATGCAGTCATTGCCGCCGACTTCTCATCGGCCACATTTTTTTTCTGTGCCGCAGCACTGACCGGCTCTACCCTTCTTATCAAAGGACTGGATATGGAAGACAGTCAGGGTGATAAAGCCGTTCTGGATTATCTGAGTACCATGGGTGCTTCTATAAGACATACAGAAAAAGGTATTGAAGTAAGGGGTGGTCAGCTGAAAGGTGCAGTACTGGATCTTAATGACACCCCCGATGCCCTCCCGGCCATGGCTGTGACAGCCTGTTATGCCAAGGGAGAAACCCGCATTATCAACGTTCCTCAGGCGCGAATGAAAGAGACTGACCGTATTTCAGTGATGACCGCCGAACTCAGAAAGATGGGAGCAGAGATAGAAGAGACCCCTGACGGTATGATTATTCAGGGCAGTCCCCTGACAGGAAACACTGTGAAAGGACACGGTGATCACCGTGTCGTAATGTCCCTGGCCATAGCCTCACTTGGAGCAGTCGGTGAAACAGTGATCGATACGGCAGAAGCCGTGAATATAACCTATCCCGGATTTTTTGAGCAGTTTGAGATCCTCCGGCCTTAACTCTCAGGCCCTGAGTCTTTTCCTCTGTGAGAGAAGCACTGAATTGATATGCCCCCCGGACCCATAAGAAGTCCCTACTACAAGGAGAATCCCGAATGAACATGAAAACGACAGCAATTGAACTTAGAAGTGATACCTTTACCCGCCCCTCACAGGCCATGCGTCAGGCAATGTATGACGCCGAAGTGGGAGATGATGTCTACGGTGAAGATCCCAGCATAAACGCTCTGGAAAGCAGAACCGCAGAACTCTGCGAAGCCGAAGCGGCTTTATTTGTAAGTTCGGGAACCATGGGCAATCTTATCCCGCTTATCATAATGGGAGGGCGCGGAAAAGAAGTGATCCTTCACGAGAATGCCCACATCCTGCACCACGAAGTGGGAGGGATTGCTGCTGTTGCCGGAACTGTTCCTATTGCTGCTGCAGGAGAGCGGGGAATTCTTACTCCCGATGCCGTAGCAGGAAAAATCAAGGAAAATGACTACGACATAGCTCATACCAGTCTTATTACCATAGAGAATACCCATAATTTTGAAGGTGGTACCTGCTGGAAAAAAGAAGATCTCGCCGCCTTATCCGCTTATGCACAAACTAAGAATCTCCCCATACATATGGACGGTGCCCGCTGTTTCAATGCCTGTGCGGCTACCGGAATGAGCCTGAAAGAGATTTTTTCCTATGTGGATTCTGCCAATCTCTGTCTCTCCAAAGGACTGGGTGCACCCGTGGGTTCAATGATTGTCGGAAGCAGATCCCTGATTGAAGAATCCAGACGCTGGAGAAAGATACTGGGCGGCGGAATGCGTCAGGCGGGAGTTATTGCCGCTGCCGGACTCTATGCCCTGGAGCACAACAGAGAGAGACTCAGTGAAGATCATGATCATGCCATGGAACTGGCAAAGAGCCTTGATGCATGCGGATGGGTAAAAGTAGATCTGAACAGGGTGGAGACAAACATCGTATTTTTCAATACTCCCGGAATCAATGCTAAAACAGTAGAGCAGAAACTGGCTGAAAAGGGAGTCAGAGTCATTGCGACCGCTCCTGAAGAACTCCGCCTTGTAACAAGTCTTGAAGTTTCTTCAGAACAGATAAAAGAGGCCTGTCGGATCATTACAGAACTCAGTTTCTAATAAGCCCTGATTATCTGAATTATCGCCGTTCCAGATAATTCAGATAATCAGTTCGGGTCACAATCCCCAGTAACCGGCCTTCATGGGTCACAGGGATATGTCCTACATTAAACTGCAGAAAAAAAGACTCCAGCTCTTTCACACTGGCATCACTTTTACAGCTGTGGACCTTTCTGGTCATATAGCTGCGGACCGGTGCCTTCATCTGCTCACTCTTACGGGCTTTACTGATATCTCTCAAGGTCATAAACCCGATCAGTTCATTATCGTCATTGAGCACCGGCGCTCCTGTATGACCGATTTTTTCCAGAAAGATTGAAGCATCCAGCACAGACCATGAATCCTGAATGATATCCACATCAGGAGTCATGAGATCTTCAGCTGAAACGGCGGGAAGCAGGGAATGTGTCAGTCCTTTTATAAACGATTCATAGACCTCTTGTCCGAATTTACCCTTAAGCTGAGCAGATGCCGCACGGGTATGGCCGCCTCCGCCCCAGGGAGCCAGAATACTGCTCACATCGATTGTCTCTTTCTGACTTCTACCGATAATCAGGGTTTTATTTGCCTTCTCCAGTCCGAAAAGGACAAAGAGAGCATCCGCATTTTCTACCTCGAATACCTTTTCAACAATGGGAGCCAGACCGCTGACCTGATCTTTCATTTCAAAGTAACTGAGAATAATCGTATGTCCGTGAATTTTCTTATATACCAGACGGTTCAGAACCTGATGAAAGAGAGATATCTGGTAATCCTGTTTCAAAGGCTTTAAAAACTGACTGACCAGCTTCATACTGGCCCCCTGCTTCATCAGCCAGGTGGATGCCCTGAAATCTTCAACACAGACATTTTCATGAGTAAAGTTTCCGGTATCTGCAAAGATCCCTGTGAGGGCGATTGTCGCATCCACAGGATTAAGCTCGGTCCCACTCTCCTTAAGAATCAAAGCCAGAATAGTGGTATTAGAACCATAACTTTCGGAATGGATCTCTGCATTTTTAAGATCACAGCTGTCATTACAATGGTGGTCATAGACAATCATCCGACCATCAAAATCCGGAAGGAACTCCATATATTCCCGTATACGCCCGCTGGTCCTTGTATCCAGGATAACTATTTCATCCACATGCTGATCCCTCAGGTCTTTTGAAGACATAAAATTCAAATGCTTTTTATAAAGATTGTACAGAGATTTGGCAACAGGATGGATCAGACGGCTCTTCACACAGACGGCATCGGGATAGAGATAACGTCCCAGAACAAGAGAACCCATACAATCCAGATCCATATTACTATGACCAACGAGTATTTTCATATTATTTTACTGAATGTCATCAGAGTTTAAACCCTATTCCGGTAGTGAACACCGTAGAGTTGATGAACATTTATGTTTTTCTTCTTCTGGGCAGTAAGCATTGTCACTGCAGCCAGCATTAAAAATAAGACAGAAACGAATTTCCTCATTACAACCTCCGGAAGAAGCTTCCTAATTCAATTATTTCTCATCGGACTGCATTAATCAAAAAAAAAAGACTGCCTCAGTTGAGACAGTCTTCATTATACCGGGATAAATTCCGGTAGTATTTACAAAAGGTACTTAAAGAGCCTTTTCCAGAACCCGGTTCAGCCTCTTGGCAAAAGCATGTGGATCTTTCAGAGGAGCCCCTTCGGCCAGAATAGCCTGATCCAACAGAAGATGACTCACGTCTTCAAGAAGAGTCATGTCTGAAGAATCCTGCAGCTGTTTGACAATGGCATGGTCCGGATTCACTTCCAAAATAGGTTTGATCTCGGGCATTTCAGTCTGACCCATGGCCTTGAGCATCTGCTGCATCTGGGCAGTGGGATCATTCTCATCGGCTACGATACAGCTGGGAGATTCATGAAGACGACTGGATGCTACAACATCCTTAACTTCTTCACCCAGAGCATCTTTGATTTTTTTCAGAAGAGGTTCAACGGATTTTTCTTTCTCTTTGTCCTCGTCTGTTTTCAGATCGTCAGCAGAACCGCTCTTATTGACGCCCTTCATCTCTTTTTCTTTGTATGAGCCCATCATGGGAGCAACAATTTCATCGATCTCATCATCCATGATCAGAACTTCGATTCCCTTCTTCTTATATGCTTCCAGGAGGGGAGAGTTTCTTAAGGTACCTTCATTATCACCGGTGATGAAGTATATGGATTTCTGATCTTCTGTCATGCGGTCAACATAAGCCGCCAGACTCGTCCAGCCTTCCACCGATGTGGACTTATAGCGTACCAACTCCATTAGATCATCTTTATTGGCATAATCGGAGTAGATTCCTTCCTTGAGAGGACGGTTATACTGCTCGATAAAATTTTTGTATTCTTCTTCCTTGTCGGAAAGCTTTTTCAGCTCGGAAAGAATCTTTTTTACAGAGGCATTTCTAATGCTGGCAAGGACTTTATTCTTCTGAAGAATTTCACGGCTGACATTGAGAGGGAGGTCTTCGGAGTCGATAACACCTCTGATGAATCTCAGGTAGGTGGGGAGAAGCTCTTTGTCATCATCGGTGATAAACACACGGCGTACATAGAGTTTCACACCGGGTTTATAATCGGCCTGATACATATCGAAGGGTGCTTTTTTGGGAATAAAAAACAGGGTTGTGTATTCCAGAGTACCCTCGGCGCGAGTATGAATTCTGTGAAGAGGATCGTCCATATCGTTTGAGATAGATTTGAAGAATTCATTGTATTCCTCATCCTTGATCTCTTTTGTTGAACGTTTCCAAAGAGCGGAGGCAGCGTTGATCTGCTCGATCTTGTCTTCTTTGACCTCTTTCTTATCGTCCCCTTCTCCCTCATAACTGCTTGATTCATAGTGCAGAAAAATAGGGAAGGCGATGTGGTTGGAATACTTCTTAATGATCTGTTCAAGATCATAACGGTTGGCATACTCTTTACCGGTATCATTCAGATGAAGGATAACGGAAGTACCATTTCCTTCTTCTCTTTCAGCAGAATCCAGGGAAAATCCCTCTCTTCCGTCACTGCTCCATTTCCAGGCAGAATCTTCACCGGCTTTTCTTGAAATTACATCGACCTTGTCGGCAACCATAAATATAGAGTAGAAACCTACACCGAATTGTCCAATGAGGTTGGAATCTTTTCTATCGTCACCGGAAATCTGACTCAGAAAGTTCTTGGTTCCTGAACGGGCGATGGTACCAAGAGAGTCCACCAGATCCTGTTCGCTCATACCGATTCCATTATCTTTAATGGTCAGGGTCTTTTTATCATTTTTGTCAATTATGATATCAACACGGGGATCAAATTCCAGATTCTTAAAAGCATCATCGGTGAGAGTCAGATATTTCAATTTGTCTAAAGCATCTGATGAGTTTGAAATCAGTTCTCTCAGAAAGATTTCACTATGAGAGTAAAGTGAGTGAATCAGAAGATCCAGCAGCTGATTCACTTCGGTTTTAAATTTTCTTTTCGACACGAACATGTCTCCTTGTCACAATAAATAAAATGAGTTTTTTCCATCCCGCCACAGAATTAAGGCAGAAATAGTTTCTATGGAGTATAAAGTAATAAGTTTCTGCTCGACAGGCAATAATGACTTTGACTTCTATGTGAGAATTCGGCTGGGGATTTCAGATAAAATTACAAAAAGGTACGAATTTTCAGGATTTTCAAGAAAATAATTAAATAATGAACTATTATTAAGTATGAATCACTTTCATTCCTGCGGGGAAGGTAATCTATTATCGGTGAGGAAATACGGTTAGGGGCAACTGATTTTCCTTATGCTCAGGCATAAAAACATCGAATAGAAAGTCTTCCCCTCTCATTTTATAATCAGCTATTTATCAGCAAGTATCTCTTCAGCAAGTTGACGGGTCTTTCTTATGAATCCCGACTCTGTATCAGCTACATGAATCACTCCGTCCCGAAGGATACTGGATATCATCAATGAATCATCAACCTTCATAATCTGCTTTATGGCAAGAAGTGTATTATAAACAAGAGCATCTGAAATATAGGCTTCTTTCTTTCCAGTCAAAATCAGGTAAAATGCAGCATTCATTTTTTTATTACCCATTCCCAGCTGGCCACATGAGGTAACGGCAGTAGAAAGGACATATGTAATAGGCTCATTCAATATCACTGTAACCAAAGATTCGACAGCACCGGGATGATCTGTTTCACCAAGAACTCTTACCGCTTCATTACGGACCTGACTGTGATCATTATCAATATGAAAACTGTCGATACTGATATTAACAATCCCTTCACAGGCAAGGAAGGTCAATATACTCAATACACCATCACCATCCTCGCTGCTCATCATTCCTTTGGCAATCATGTTTTCAAGGCTGTGTACAGCTTCCAGCTTCTGGTTGGGATCCCGCGATTCCGCCATTGTTCTGATTATAGAAAGACTGACAGAATTATCTGTTGCAGTCAGTAAAACCGTTGAGACAAGGAATAGTAAAATTGAACAGTATAATATTTTTGACTTCACTACCTAATCATCGACATTACAATCCTTTAGAACAAGGCTCATTGTAATAAAAAATATGTAAATATTAAGAATGAGACAGTGGAGAAATCATAAAAGCACAAATTTACGGCTTTTGTAATTTTCCGGTTATTCCAGGTATTTCCCCTGAGACTTTTTATACATACCTGGAGTAATTCCGTAGCTTTTCTTAAAAAGCTTTAGGAAATTCTCATAAACCTGAAAGCCGGAGGAATAGGCTGCCTGTTTGATTGAAAATCCCTCTTCCAAAAATTTCCTGGCCTCCTTCAAGCGCCTTGCCCGAAGATGCTGAGCAATACCAATCCCGGTTCCCTCCTTAAAAAGTCTGGATGCATAACTCCGCTCCAAATGAACATAATCGGCCACATCTCCGGCGTTAATGGGGGTCTGAAAATAATTGTCGATATAGTTACGCATCATCACCACATGAGGAGCCCGGGAAGTTTCTCGGGATGTTGGAAATTGCTCATTGTGACTCTTCAGAAGATCCGCCATGATTCTAAAAGCCAGGGCATAGTCTTCCATCTCCCGGGAAGCTGAGGACTCTTCACTTCCCATAATCATTTCCTCATAAAGATGAAATATGGATTCAACTCTTTCTGTCTTTAATATAGGCCGTTCGCTGTTGATTCCGATCTTCTCCAGATAAGGAGCAAATGAGCGATCCAATCCCAGCCAGAAATAGTGCCATGGTTCCCTGGAATCAGCCCTGTAAAGATGATGTTGATCAGGGAAAATAACAAAGCAGTCCCCACTTTCCAACAGCCAAGACCGGCGATCTGTTTGAAAACGACCCTTGCCACGATACACGATATGAAACAGCAGGTAGGGTCGGTATCCACCATATTCATGGGAGGGGACACATCTCTCATCGCCGTAAAAAAGGAGCTGCATTTGAGGAGCATCATTGAGAAAATGGAAAAGTCGATTGCTTCGCATAACCATTTTTTACTGTATATTTACTAATTTTGCCATAATAAAACAACAAATTAACAGTATTCAACTGAAAAAATAGACCATACAATCAATATACAAACGAGGAAAATCAAAACACAAAGAAGAGGTATGAATATGGCAAACATCGTAATTGTCGGCGCCGGAAGCCTGGTTTTCTCCAGTCGGCTCACAGCTGATATATTGAGTTATCCGGAACTGCAGAGTTGTAATTTTAAACTTGTGGATACGGACCCCATTCGTCTGAAATATGCCCAAGAAATCGTAGAAAGGATCTTCAAGGAGGGGAAATATAGTAAAGCAACTGTATCCTCCTATGCTAACAGATCAGAGGCCTTGAAAGATGCCGATTATGTGATTATCAGCATACTTGTCGGAGGTTATGAAGCAATAGAGAAAGAGATCGATATTCCCGCCAAATACGGAATTGACCAGTGCATCGGTGATACCTTGACCCCGGGTGGGATTATGCGCTGTGCAAGAACCCTCCCGATACTGGAGAGTATGGCAAGGGATATTAAGAAAATATGTCCGGAAGCTGTTGTTCTGAACTACACCAATCCCATGGGTATGCTTTCAAAAGGATTTATTGAGGAGGCCCCGGAAATACAGTATGTAGGTCTCTGCCATTCCGTACAGAGTACAGCCGATAAATGGGCAAAGCGCCTGGAAATTCCTCTGGAAGAGATCAACTTCAAGTGTGCCGGAATCAATCATGAGGCCTGGTTTACCAAATTTGAACATAACGGCAGGGATCTCCTCCCTCGAATCAGGGAACTGGCCGTCAAACCGGAAATATGGTATGGCGACTCAGCTCGTATGGAATATGTAAAACACCTTGGTTACCCTGTCACCGAATCCAGCGGGCATGTCTCCGAATATAATTCCTGGTTCCGGAAAGATGCAGAAACAGTAAAACGATATTGCCCGGGAGAGTATTCTGAATGGAATGGCGGCCATGGTTTCATCAAGACCCTCTACGATAGACCGGACTGGAAAAAACAGATGCAGAAGATGGCCGATTGGGAAGATCCTATCGACCTGAAAAGAAGCCGTGAATATGGTTCCCAGATAATCCATGCCATAGAAACCGGCGAAGATACGGTAATATATGGAAATGTTATGAACGACGGCCTTATTGAGAATCTGCCCTATGACGGCGTCGTGGAAGTCCCCTGCCTTATTAATAAGAATGGTATTCAACCCCTTCATGTCGGGAGCCTTCCTCCTCATCTTGCTGCGATCAACCGAATGCAGATGAGTGTTCAGGAACTCGCGGTCCTGGCAACACAGAACGGTGATGCAGAGCAGTTATTCCAGGCCATGACAATGGATCCTCTGACAGCCATGAGCTGTACCCTTGACCAGATCCGTGGCATGACCCGTGAACTGATGGAAGCCCATAAAAAATGGACGCCCTGTATGAATGGTGCAATCCCTGAAGACAAACCGCTTGTATATGAGATGGAACCTGAAGCTGAGGTGGGAACGCACACCGACCCTGCAAAGGCCAATCAGTAAAAAGTGCTTGAGGAAAGGATGAGAGTTCTCTACTCAGGCAATTCATCTCATGATTTCTATTTTATACATAGGGGATCAACAGCCGGAATACACTGTTCCAGGAATAGGAGCAGTGTATTCCCAGGCTGGTAATTCCTGGAATTGACAAGTAGGAGTTCTCTGCTATGATAAAAAAAATGGAAAACGTATTAATCATTGTCCCCACCGGCCCTGGAGCTGCAGAAATCCTTAAATCAGACCTTCAGGAATATTGGTGGGCCTGAAAAACTGGGTACAGAAGAGCTTGAGAAACCGGCTTTTTCTGACAATTTCCCTGGTCAGCACAATCCTGCTGTTCACACAGGGAACTTCACTTCTATTAACCTCAAGCAATTCCATCGAAAACCTGGTTCTCAGCGAAGCCGCCACAACCCTGAACCTGGTCAGACAAAATCTAAATTCCCAGTTTGAACAAATGTCCTACGTAATTAAGGACCTGGAAACAGACGAAGAGTTTATAGAAAAACTTAAGGATATCGATACAAATGGACACGATTTAACCAATACTCTACTGCGGTATATCAGTAGAAGGGTGGGGCTTATGTCCATTACAATGCTTCCAATTGAGAAGGGAATTCTTTCCACAACCTATACCTACGACATAAAAGAAAAGGAAATTCGGGAGAGTCATTGGTATCGGCAGGTTATTGAGACCGGAACTCCACTTTTAATTTATATGGATGTCAGGGATTTCAGCTCTCTGACTCTCCCTGATCAGACAGAAGATGATACAAAGGGAAAAAGGGAGCAAAGGACTCAGTACATCACTCTGGTTCATCCTCTGAGCGACCGTAGCGGTAAGTTTCAGGCCATGATTCTGGTATCTCTCGACTATTTTACTATTTTTGAAAATATCATCCTTCATATTCCCAGCGATGAAAACCGTCAGCTTTATCTTTACAACAAAAATGGAGACATACTCTTCCCGTTTATACACAAGGGGCCTTCACTGAACAAGGATGAGTTGCTCTCCTTTCAGAATGAAGGTCATGTCGCCAGGTCCATAGGAAAAAAAGAGTACTGGTATGTCTATTCAGCATCTAAAGATGGAATACTTCTTTTAGAAGAAATTCTCAAATCCGAACTTATGGCTCCGGTCAACAGGCATAGACAATTTTTCATCTTCAGCCTGATAATCTCTCTACTGATCACTCTGTTTGTCAGTTCACTTCTCTCTTCACGGATTACCAGGCCTATTAAGAGACTGGAAAAGGAGATGCATCGCTTTGAGGATAAGCAGTTCAGTCTCTCAGTTCCTGAAGAACAGTCCGATGAAGTGGGAGCTCTGGAGCGCTCATTTAATCATATGATGACAAGGATGCAGGATTACCAGCAGCGTCTTTTAAGGAACCAGGAGGAGAAGAGGAGTGCCGAACTGAAGGCTCTTCAAGCTCAGATTAAGCCCCATTTTCTCTACAACACCCTTGATTCTATAAAATGGATGGCCCTGATTAAAGGAAATGATGGAATTGTTGAGATGGTCAGTGCATTGACCAGCCTCTTGAAAAACAATATCAATCAACATGAAGAGATGATCCCTCTGAGTCAGGAAATGGATAATATCCAAAAATTCATGACTATACAGAATTTCCGATTTCCTGAGAAATATGATCTGACTATAAGCATTGAGCAGGATTGTGCCTCCCTCCCTGTACCGAAACTTATTATCCAGCCTCTGGTTGAGAATGCCCTTCTTTATGCCTTTACAGATGAGAAAGGCTGTGTTGATATCTGCTGTAGAAAACAGGACAAAGGCTTCATCTGTATGGTTGCTGACAACGGACGGGGATTTGACAAAGATATTCTCCGGGCCTGGGAAGAAGGGAGCACCATCCCCAGTAAAGGAAATGGAGTATCTCTTCAGAATATCCGAAACCGTCTTCGACTGCACTACGGTGAATCCTCCGTATTGAAACTGGAAAACACAGAGAGCGGTGGACTCTGTACAATTATTATTGAAGGAGAACGCTTATGATCCGTGTCATGCTGGTGGATGATGAATTATTGGTCCGAATGGGCATTAAGATGCTGGTTGACTGGGAAGCGGAAGGCTTTTTCCTGGCCGGTGAAGCGGCAAACGGCAGAGAGGCTTTGGATATATGGCAGACGATTCAACCCGATATCATTATTACAGATATTCTGATGCCCGAGAAAAATGGGATTGAACTGATGAAAGATTTAAGGGAGCAGAACTATAGCGGTCTCATTGCGATTCTCAGTAATCATGATGATTTCGATTATACAAGGGAGGCCATGAGAAATGGAGCCTGCGACTATATTCTTAAATCTGATCTGAACAAAGATAATTTTCGGCAGTTTCTACTGTCGGTCAGCGAAAAACTGGAGAACAGACTGCACCAGAGTATCCAGGACCGGAACCCCCTCCTTCTGCAGAATAGTCTGAAGGAATTCATTTTTGCCCCATCCTCAAAATCAAGAGAAAGGAAATCACTGTGTTTACCCGAAGGGTATGAAGATCTCTCCTATCGAGTCTCAATCCTTCAGATCAAAGATGCCAATACTGACAGTCACCAAAAATACAAAATATATCAGCTGGCAACAGGGATTCTCACTCCGGATAAAGTCTTCTTTTACGATGGAAGCCAGGAAAGTATGCACTGGATTCTCCTTTTTTATGGTAATTCGGATGAATTGTATGATGATTTAATCAGACTGAAATTCAGACAGCTGCAGAGTGCTCTGAAGACCTACATCCACACCAGCGTATTCATAGCAGTAGGAGAGATAACAAAGGATCCAAACTATCTCTACATGGGTTATCAAAAAGTTAAAAACATTCTCTGGCAGAGCTTTTTTCATACGACTCAGATCTGCTGCTTTCAGAAAGATCCAACTCTGCAATCCCGGAAAGATGAGAATGTAGAGTCATTCTATAACGATACAGAAAAGCTCCTTGCACCCGCACACAGCCGGGAAGAAATAGAACTCAGACTGAATAATCTTTTTGAAGAAATTCTCAGACGGAAGGATGCCTCATTGTTAAAATATCTGGCTCTAAGAGCTGCAGATGTCATAAATCAGAAACATACAAAGAGAGCCGTGGAAAACCCTGAATTTAACCCCTCCCCTTTTCAGACCGAAACACTATGGAAACACGGCTCTCCAGAAGAATTAAAAGAGCTGCTCCTCGAAAATCTATCAGCCCTGAACAGCCGTGGCAATGACCTGCCCATTGCCCTGATAAGCAGAACACTTTCCTATCTGGACGACCATCTGGCCTCACCCCTAACCCTCTCGGAGGTAGCCGAACATACGGGTTTAAGCAGAACCTATTTCAGCAGCTGGTTCAAAGATAAAACAGAGGAAAAATTCAGCGACTATCTGAGCAAAAGAAGAATAGAAAGGGCAAAAGACCTATTAATACACCACCCGGAATACCGCATATACGAAATTGCTTCACTTGCCGGGTTTCAGAATGAAAAATATTTCAGCCGCATATTTAAGACCATGACATCAGTCAGCCCACGGGATTATCGGAACAGAATACACGAAATCATAATATAAGAAACCATATTACTTTCTCATTGCAAATACAACAGAACTGTTGTGTCCCTTTTCATATAAATTCCTATCTATTGCATTGGTAATACTGCTCTTACAATAAAGCTACAATATTAAGGAGGTTGTTTTTAATGAAAAAAACAGCATTTATTCTACTTTCCCTACTACTAAGTGTTTCGTTGTGGGCCAATGGACAGCAGGAGGCCAAAACCGACGGATCTCAGACTATCAGCTATGCATTCTGGGATAAAAACCAGGAGCCCGGCATGAAAGCAATGGCCGATGCATTTATGGCTGAAAATCCCGACATCACCGTAGAACTCCAGGTATCCAGCTGGAGTGATTACTGGACAAAACTTGAGGCTGCAACCCTCGGTGGAAACATGCCCGATGTTTTCTGGATGCATGTCACTCGTTTTTATAAGTATGCCGATGCAGGAAAATTGATGCCATTGAGCGACCGGATTAAATCAGCCGGTCTGGATATGAGCAAATACCCTGCAGGTGTTACAGAATTATATACAATTGGAGACGAACACTACGGAGTTCCCAAAGACTTCGACACCATCGGTCTTGTCTATAATAAAGAAATATTCGATGCCGCCGGCATAACCTATCCCGATGCCAGCTGGGACTGGAATAAAATGGTTGAAGTAGCTCAGAAGCTGACAGATGCAGAGAACGGAGTCTATGGATATGCAGCAGCAGTCGACAGACAGGAAGTATACTATAACTATATCCTCCAGAATAATGGAACCATTATCGACTACGAGAAAAACCGCTCCGGTTTTGACAGTCCTGAGACTATTGCTGCCATACAGCATCTTTATGACATGATTCATAAGTACAAAATATCTCCCACAGTTCAGCAGATGGCCGATACCAAGCCCAATGCCATGTTCTCATCCGGCAAACTGGCCATGTATTTCACCGGAGCCTGGAATGTTACCTGGCTGACAAAAAATGAGATAACATCACAGATTGCCGATCTGGCAGTACTCCCCATGGGTAAAAGAAGAGCCACTGTCTATAACGGTCTTGCCAACTCAGTTGCCGCAGACAGTCAGGCTCCCGATGCCGCCTGGAGATTTGTTGAATATCTGGGAAGCAAGGAAGCTCAGCTGATCAGTGCTGCCGAAGGTTCTGCAATTCCCGCATATGAAGGAACCCAGAAACCCTGGATCGATTACAACAAAGACTTCAACCTGAATGCCTTTGTTGAACAGCTGGGAGATGGATTTGTCTACCCATTCAGTAAAAAATCACCCCAGTATCTCCAGTTCGAAAAAGAGACCATGGTCAAAATCATGAATAATGAAATCGGTGTCAAAGAAGGCTGTCGTGTCATAGCCAACAGAGTCAACGAAGTACTCAGCGACTGATAGGATTTCTTCAAGAATCAATTTTACCCCGGGAGTATTTGCTCCCGGGAATTTCTGACAGGAACTTTACTCCATGAATAAAAAAATGAAGCGCCGTCTGAGTAACATCGGATGGGGCTATTTTATGATATTACCCACAGTCATCGGGCTGGTAATTCTGAACCTATGGCCAATGATACAATCGTTCTACCTGAGTCTCTGCAGTTCAGGAGACTTTGGGCAGTTCAAATGGGAGGGCCTGGGCAATTACTATGAATTGATCAGTGATCCCGATTTCTGGCTGTCCATGAGGAACACAGTTCTCTTTACCCTCTATACTGTCCCCCTGGGAGTGTTTTTTTCTCTGATAACAGCTCAGTTTCTTAATACGGGAATCAAGGCTCGAAGTCTGTTCCGAACCCTGTTTTTCATTCCCGTCGTTTCCGCTCCGGCAGCCGTAGCCATGATCTGGCGCTGGATCTATAACGCCGATTATGGGATTCTGAACCAGCTTTTAGGAATGGTCTATATACAAGGTCCTTCCTGGAACACAGATCCCGCCTGGTCTCTCATCTCCATAGCCGCCATAGCCATCTGGTCGTCTGTCGGTTATAACATGATTATTCTGCTGGCAGGTCTTCAGGGAATTCCGAAAATGTACTACGAAGCCTCTACAATTGATGGTGCCAGCCCCCTGCGAAGCTACTTCAGCATAACCCTTCCTCTGCTGACTCCCTCTATTTTCTTTGTTGTCATCACCAGTGTAATCAACGGTCTGAAACAGTTCGACCTGATCTATATGATGTTTGAATCCAATAACTCCAACCCGGCCTATCCCGGCACCAGAACCCTGGTTCGCTACTATTATCAGAAAGGGTTCGAACTGATGGACAAAGCCTATGCTTCATCTGTCATTATGGGTCTTTTGATAGTAATTATGATCGTCACCTGGATTCAATTCCGGGGACAGAAGAGATGGGTACATTATGGAGACTAGAAAACCCCTTATGAAAGAGAGAACAACAAATCATTTGATCATTTATATCCTGCTGGGATTGGGTGCCTTTACCATGATCGCTCCTTTTCTCTGGATGTTCCTGACATCCGTAAAGACTCTTGGTGAATCCATCCAGGTCCCTCCTCGCGTTATGCCGGAGATTTTTCAATGGGGAAACTATAAGGAGGTAACCCACCTCCTACCCTTCGGTCTTCTATTCCGGAATACAGCAGCCATGATAATCGGTCGTCTGATTCCTGTCATGATTTTCAGCTCCATGGCAGCCTACGGATTTTCAAGACTGAAATTCCCCGGAAGAGACCTGATGTTCTCCCTGGTTCTGATACAGATGATGGTACCACCACAGATTTTCCTGATACCTCAGTATCTGATCGCCATCAATTTGGGTTGGCTCGATTCTATTCCGGGCCTGATCCTTCCCGGTTTCGTCAGTGCCTTTGGAACTTTTCTTCTCAGGCAATTTTTTCTGAGTATTCCAAATGATCTGGAGGAGGCAGCAATAATAGATGGCTGCAATCCTTTCCGGATCTACTGGAAAATCATGCTCCCTCTCAGTGGTAACGCATTAGTCTCCCTGAGTATTTTCACTGCTCTTTTTGCATGGAAAGAACTGATGTGGCCTCTGATTGTGAACACAAAAACAGAGATGTTCACTCTTTCTGCTGGTTTAGCCAATCTTCAGGGACAGTTTTTCACTGACTATCCTGTAATGATGGCCGGTGCAACTATCGCCATCTGGCCTATGATTCTTCTTTTCATAGTCTTTCAGAAACAGTTTGTAAAAGGAATTGCTTCCACAGGGATCAAGGGCTGAGGACAGGGGTGTGGCAGAAAAAACTGTCCACACCCCCCTTTTCATTTAATATATTAAATGAAAAAACAATTATACTGATTATTTATCAAATCACGATCTAAAGAGATAATCTTGCATATTCTTACAATTTCATGAATAATTTCACTATGGATGACCCCGACCCTTATTTATATAATTCAACTCTTTTTGGAACTCTGAACCTCCAGCCGCTTCAGACGGCACATGCAGAAGGTTTTACGGTTCTATGATTTCACAAATATCACTGTTGATCTTCCTCCTTATGATGTCGGCTCTGTTTTCATCAACAGAGACAGCCTTCACATCATTATCTCTTTTCCAGATACATGAGATTGAGAAAACAAAAGGCAAGCGTGGACGGCGAGTCACCAAACTTACAAAAAAACCTAATGTGCTGCTCACAACTCTGTTAATAGGTAACAACCTTGCAAATATCGGAGCTACAGCACTCGCCACATCTCTGACAATCAGCATCTTCGGATCACAGTTTATCGGTTTTATGACAGGAATACTGACCCTTTTCGTCCTGATATTCGGTGAAGTAACCCCCAAACAGATCGCCCTGGCCAAAAATGAGAGCATATGTCTTAGAATGGCCCGTCCCGTTCATATATTGAGCTTTATCTTCCGTCCCGTCATATGGGCAATTTCCGGGATCAGCTCTCTTATCACACGCCTCTTTGCCGGGCAGGTGAAAAAGTCATTTACCCTGGACAATCTCCTGCAGATGGTCTCTCTGGGTGAAAACATGGGAATTGTAGAGAGCTATGAAAAACAGATGGTCAAGAACGTTTTCCGCATCAACGATACACCGGTTAAGGGGATAACCACCTACAGAACCGAAGTATTCTGTCTGGATAAGGAATCAGCAATAGAGGATATTCTGGATGAGCTTCTGGAAAAAGATTTCTCCAGAGTCCCTGTCTACAATGATAATCCGGAACATATTGTGGGAATAGTCTGGATTAAAGATATCCTGAAAGCTCTGGCCGCCGGAGAAAAAGGACTGCGTCTGAAAGATAACATGCACGAACCCTTTTATATTCCCGAAACAAAAATGGTTCATGACCTTTTTCATCAGTTCAAGGAAGAGAAAATCAATCTGGCTGTCGTTCTTGATGAGTACGGCGGCTTGACTGGTATTGTGACTATGGAAGATGTGATCGAAGAGATCTTCGGTGAACTCTATGATGAAAACGAAGAGACCGAAACTGATAAGATTCTAACTGGTGATAATAATGAATGGATCATCCAGGGAGATACATCATTTTATGATCTCTATGATCACCTCGGCCTGGATCTTGAACATGACATCAAGACTCTGACCATCAGCGGCTACCTTACCGAAAAGCTGGGAGTGATTCCAATCGAAGGAACGGAAGCTGTTCTGCCGGAAGGTCGCTATACTGTCTCAAAAGTCACCAACAATAAGATTGAAGAGATCCGTTTTAAGAAATCTGGGAAAAGTTAAAACAGCTCAAGCTGTGAACCCTTCTCTCTTTTTTCACTTTGCGA
This sequence comes from Oceanispirochaeta sp. M1, assembly GCF_003346715.1. NCBI lineage: Bacteria > Pseudomonadati > Spirochaetota > Spirochaetia > Spirochaetales > Spirochaetaceae > Oceanispirochaeta > Oceanispirochaeta sp. M1. The sequence continues at coordinate 6,667 of NZ_QQPQ01000008.1, read as the reverse complement.
ACGGCTGTAGGACCTTCGGGGTCCTCCAACCACAGAGGCTACCGTCCTGCCGCCGAACTCCGCCGAGTGGCGCCTGTCCCAGTCCATAACCTGTTCAGCATCGACTTCAATATTTCCAAGAGATTCTATCCGGAGCTGAAGCTGATGCAGACGCTTGAGACTGTCCCTCTTTTCACTCTCAGCCACCCGGCTCCTTGAAACCGAACGTCCCAGATATTGCAGGGTCTCATCATAAACCTTGAGAGGAACAGGAAAGGGGTGGCCATCTTTGCCGCCGTGAGCAAAGGAGAACCTGGCGGGATCATCAAAACGGCATGGTTTGCCGTAGAGAACCTCACTCACCAGAGCCAGTGACCTCAATGTCCTGGGACCAAGCCCCTGGATCATCAGAAGATCCGAGAAATTCACAGCTCCGGACTCACCGGCGGCAGCAAGTACGGCTCCCAGCCTTTTGGGGTCGATATCCTCCGGCCTGACATCATGACGGGAGGGCATCAGAAGCTGTCTGAGTTCTCCGGTCTGAACTGAATGGGATTGTCTGCTGAAATCAAGAATGGCATTGTGGGCCTCTGCGGATCGGCTGTCACTCAGGTTGATAAGCTCACCCTGATTCCTACCGGACACCGCCGCCTGAGGATCCAGAACAAAAGACTTTATCCTGGGAGAGTGCCAGTGATAGCGTCTGGCCATGCCACTCTCCTTGTTCATGCCCTGCTGTACAACAGCCCAATGCCCTTCTCTTGTTAATATGAAATTATGAAGATAGATCTGAAAACCATCCTGAAGACAGCTGTTATCCACTTTGGCACTGAGACGGGAAGAGCGGATAAGATCATCCGCATCAAGACCTTCCCGTCCGGATATATCGATGATTTCATTCGGAGTTGCCCGGGAATAACGTCCCCGCCCTCCACAGACATAGATCCCCAGTTCATGAGAGAGAGGATTCAGACCTCTTTTCAAAGCTCCCATAACCGAAGTTGTGATACCGGATGAGTGCCAGTCCATTCCCATGACACAGCCCAGAGACTGAAACCAGAAAGGATCACTCAGCCGGGTCAAAAAAGCATCGGCCCCCTGTTCCTCCACAAGGATGCGTACAACTTCCCGCCCGAGTCGGGCCATCCTTTCGGACAGCCAGCGGGGTACTGTTCCATTGTGCAGTGGCAGATCTGCCGTGCCGCTTTTCATACTTCCTATTGTACAGAGACTCTGATTGAATCGTCTACCTTATCACGCAGGCCGTTCTCGATAAAATTAAGAGTTCCGGTCAAGGCGGAGCTGCAGCTCATACAGGCACCCTTATAGGTAATAGCAATAACTGTTGTCCCTTCATCTCCATCCCGAATATCCAGGATTTCAACATCTCCGCCGTCCTTGTGAAGGAGGGGTTTGACTTCGGCATCAAAATAGTTCTCGATCAGACGCATCTTCTGAAAGGGTGATCGGGTTGTAAAAGGTTCCTCAACAATCCGAACCTTCTCCATATCCATCTGAGCCCTTGTCTCTTTGAGAATATCCACAAGATAATATTTTTTCTGTTCATGACCGCCGGGTTTGATACAAGACTTACAGAAGGCTCCCGCCTTTGTATAATCTGTAATCTCTTCAACAGTCTTCAGATCATTAATTCTGATAACTTCCTGAATTGTCTTGAGAGTAACACGAGCACATTCACAGACCATTTCATCATCATCCAGGATTCCTTTCTCGACACCCTTGAAGATTGCTGCTGCCTGCTTGATTACATCGTAGGCCATTACGGAACAATGCATTTTCTGAGGGGGAACAGCCGGAGTATCCGGATCATCCCTCAGAGCCTTTTCCACATCTATGTTGGTAATCTGAATAGCTTCATCTACAGTCTTTCCAAGACATAACTCAACCATCATGTCACTGGAAGCAATGGCTGTACCGCATCCGAAACTCTTGAAGCTTGCTTTCACAATAACATCAGTTTTCTTGTCTACGGCCCAATACAGGCGAACCGCATCACCACAGGATTCGGCACCCCAGTCTGCAACAACCAGTCGGGCACCCAGGGTCTCGGCTTCTTTCTCGGTAATTTGACCCTGATAAACAGGATTATCCATTCTGTCTGCTACCTTGTTAGAGTAATTATCCCAGAGAGAACCTCCAAGCAGATCATTCTTAGCCATATAACTTATCTCCTAATACTAGCAAAGCCGGTTTACGGCTTTGGTGATTTTATTGTTTTGGCCTAAGGGCCTACATAGGTACTTGAAATGTCTCTGAGCCTCTGTACCGTCTTATATATAATTTCAATTGCGCTGTTAATTTCCTCTTCCGTTGTAAAACGGGAAAGAGAGAAACGAACTCCCGTATGAGATAGATTATTATCCATATCCATTGCCTGAAATGTGGCATCCGCTTCAAGTTCTTCTGAGGAACAGGCGCTTCCGGTTGAGGCTGCTACTCCGTTTTTATTTAGATCCCAGAGAAAAGCCTCTCCTTCAATCCCCTTGAAACTGGCCAGAATGGTATTGGGTGTTCTATATTTTCTCTCACCGATAATCATGGTGTCTGGTAATGCAAGAATAGCATCTTCCAGCTTATCTCTGAGTTTTCGGACTTCCTTATCGTAATAATCGATATGCTGAACAGCCAGCTCCATTGCCAGTCCCATTCCCACCATAAATGGAACATTTACAGTACCCGCTCTCTTTTTACCCATCTGCTCTCCACCGTGAAGCAGAGCTGTGTTGGGAGCGGCAGATCGGACATACAGTCCGCCCACACCTATAGGTCCATGAAATTTATGGGCAGAGAATGTCATATAATCAACAGGAACTTCCTGAAGGTTTATAGGGAGCTTTCCAAAAGCCTGTACTGCATCGGTATGAAACAGTACACCATGCTCTTTCGTATATTCCGCCATCTCTTTTATAGGATTGATAAGGCCAGTCTCATTATTGGCCCACATGATTGAGACCAGAGATGTTTTTCTGGGAACCAGATTGGCTTTAAGACTCTCAAGAGTGACAAGGCCATCAGAGTTAACCGGGAGATAGGTGATCTCTACACCATGCTCTTTCTCAAGATACTGGCATGTATGAAGAATACTGGGATGCTCAATCTGTGATGTAATAATATGACAGGGTTCTCCCTTGGCTATTGCATCAAGAAATGCACCCTTGAGAACTGTGTTATTACCTTCTGTGGCACATCCATTTATAATAATATCATCTTCATCCGCTGCTCCGACAGCACTATACATGCGGTCCAGAGCAATACTCATGGCAGGATGGGTTTCCGTACCAAAGCGGTGAAGAGAATTCGGGTTTCCGTACATCTGACAGAAAAAGGGATCCATTGACTGTTTTACCAGAGGATCCACAACTGTTGTGGCATTGCTGTCGAGATAGATTCTTTCCATTGAATACTCCTGTTAGACAAATATAATTAATTTTCAGCAATAAGAAAACAGCTTTCCACCCCGATAGTCTAGTAAAAGCATAGGGATTGATACTTTTTTCTTGCTATGGAGTGTCTGGGTTAGTATATTCCAGAACATATATACATCATGAACGAAACATCCTAAATGAGACCCGGAGGAAGAATGGAAAGGGAAAAATTTAAATACGAGCATAGAGAACTGCTTGCACCAATGCTGCAGGATATAAAAATACCCCTTTCAGAATATTGTTTTGCCAATCTTTATTTTTTTAGAAACACCCATAAATATGAAGTTTTAAAAAGCGGTGAATTCTATTTTCTTTCAGGGTTGAGCTACGATAAACTGCGCTACCTGATGCCCCTGAAGGATCTTCGGTATTCAGAAGAATATACAAACGAGCTTGTACGTATAGGAAAAGAGGAAGACTACGATATGATCTTCCCCGTTCCCGAAGAGTGGCTCCCTTCACTGGAAAAATGGAATTTCTATCATGATCACCTTGAACAGGACTCTGACTACTTATATACAACAGAAAAAATGCAGCACTACCCAGGAAGAAAGCTTCATAAGAAGAGGAACCTCCTCAAACAGTACCAGAACCTGTATGTACCCCATGTAGAAGAGCTCCGGGATGACAACATTCAGCAGCCTCTGGATCTTCTGGACTCCTGGCAGGAAAGCTCCACACAGGAGATGGGAGATTCAGATTACTACCAGTGCAGGGAAGCCCTTGAAAAAAGAAAACAATTCCGCCTGAAGGGCGCCATTTTCTATGCAGATTGTGAACCTTCAGGATTTATGCTTGGAGAAGAGATCAGCCCTGATATATTTACAATTCACTTTGCCAAGGGAGATGTAAACTACAAGGGAATCTATCAATTTATGTTCAACCGTTATGCAGAACACTTTTGCAGGGGATTCAAAGAGATAAACCTTGAGCAGGATCTTGGAATTGAGGGCCTCCGAAAAACAAAACGTTCCTACCTTCCCGACAGGATGGCTCTTAAATACAGAATCCACTTTAAACAGACTGAACCTTCTGTCCAGGAAACTGAGCTGGAAAGTCCCCGGGATTAGTCAAATCCATCCTAATAAAGGATTTTGCCCCAGCAGCCTCATTGATTCTGACTGCCCAGAAATGATACATTCCTTTCTATGGAAAAGATGAAAAGAACCGCAACCTGCGGCAGTCTCAGAGCCTCTGATGATGGAAAGACCGTAATCCTCAATGGATGGGTCCATAGAAACCGCGATCACGGCGGTATCCACTTTATTAACCTTAGAGACAGATATGGTGAAACTCAGATCGTGGTAGATGAAGATGTTCCCGCCCCGTTGGCGGAACTGGCAGGCAGCCTGAAATTTGAATACTGTGTTGCCATAGAAGGGCTTGTCAGAAAAAGACCCGACTCAATGATAAATCCCGATATGCCCACCGGTGAAATTGAGATATCAGTAAAGAATATTGAAGTTCTCAATACAAGTCTCACTCTCCCCTTTATGGTGGAAGATGAAACTGATTCCAATGAAACCGCACGCCTGAAATACCGCTACCTGGACTTGAGATCCAAGGGTATGCAGAACAGAATTATTCTGAGAAACAAGGTGACATACGCTCTCAGGGAATATCTCCAGAAAGATGATTTTCTCGAGATTGAAACACCCACACTGATTAAATCCACCCCCGAAGGGGCCAGAGACTTCCTGGTTCCCTCCAGACTCCATGCGGGAAAATTCTTTGCCCTGCCCCAGTCTCCTCAGCTGTACAAACAGCTTCTGATGGTTTCAGGATTTGATAAATACTTCCAGGTGGCCCGCTGCTACCGTGATGAAGATGCCAGGGGTGACAGACAGCTTGAATTCACCCAGATCGATATAGAGATGAGCTTCGTATCCAAGGATGACATCTTTGCCGTCGCCGAAGGAATGATGGGTCACATCTTCAAGGAAGCACTGAACACTGAGCTGCCTGTCAGCTTTGAACGTCTCCCCTACGATGATGCCATGAATCTCTATGGAAGCGATAAACCAGACCTCCGTTTCGGACTGGCTTTTCAGGATTTCGCATCCTTTGTTCCCGGCAGTGAGTTCTCAGTATTTAAATCTGTTCTGGAGTCCGACGGTGTGGTCAAGGCCATGGTTGTTCCCGGTGCGGCAGCTGATTATTCACGTAAAAAAATCTCTGATCTCGAAGAAACTGCAAAAACATTCGGCGCCAAAGGTCTGGCCTGGATGAAGGTAACTGCAGAAGGTCTGGACGGGGGAATCTCAAAGTTCTTCACAGCCCAGGCTGATGAGATAAAAAAAGGTTTGGGAGCCTCCGAGGGAGACCTGATTCTCCTGATGGCTGCGAACTGGAAGACTGCCTGTAATTCACTGGGAGCCGTACGGTCAAGACTCGGAAAGGATCTCAGTTTAATTGACGAGAGTCAGTTCAAATTTGTCTGGATTGTAGACTTTCCTCTTTTTGAATACAACGAAGAAGATCAGGCATGGGAACCGGCTCACCATATGTTCTCCATGCCTCAGGATCAGTACCTGGACACATTTGAAACCGATCCCGGCCCCGTAAAGGGAGACCTATACGACCTGGTTCTCAATGGATACGAACTTGCTTCGGGATCTATCAGAGTCCACGATCCAGAGCTGCAGCAGAAGATCTTCAATGTGGTCGGCTTTCCCAAAGAGATTGCCGAAGAGCGTTTTGGATTCCTTCTGGAGTCCTTCCGCTATGGTGCGCCCCCTCATGGAGGAATTGCCGCCGGTCTGGACCGCCTTGTAATGATCATGGCTGGTAAGAGCTCCATCAAGGAAGTTATCCCCTTCCCGAAAAACAGTGCAGGAATGTCTCCCATGGATGACAGCCCCGCCATTGTAGATACCGATCAGCTTCAGGATCTGCACCTGCAGGTTATTATGCCTCCGGAAGAAGATTAAGCACCGGAGTATGGTTCCAGCCGTACTCTGCTTTAAACATAAAGACTTATAAATATTAAAGGGGCTGTTGCAAAAGTCTAATTAGACTAAAGCGACAGCCCTTTTCTTTTTCAAAACAATTATTCGAAAGTCTTTAAATGTAAAAAGGGGCCGCAAAGCGACCCCATCGTGCTACAATTTGTTTAACTACAAACAATTAAAAGGAGCACGAATTGAATCTTACCTCATTTTCACAATATCAGCAATTATCCCTGGATCTAAACATTTCAATTCCATTCGAAGTCACTGATCACGAAGCAGCTCTACTAATAC